>NZ_JBSWSR010000011.1:0-5152 GCF_054095695.1 Candidatus Nitrosopumilus sp. bin_6a | reverse complement strand
GATATCTTACAAGACCCACCATTCCACCAATACTGGTTAAAATCATTCCAAATATCAAAGACATGTGTGGAGGACTGAGCAGACCATCTAGTCCAAAAGTAGAGTGCCAGAAAAAATCAATAGGCCCAGCACCAATCAAGACAATAATTCCAATTACTCCTAACTTTAGTGAAATTTTTAGATGTTTTTTATTTTCAATTTCATGCCAAATTAAAAGCGAGATTACAGTTCCAACCAAGGACATTGCCACTCCAGAATACATCACTCCATGCGGTACAGACACAAACGATTCAGGCTTGCTCAATACATGATTTGTAATATCCCAACTACCACCAACAGTTACAAGCAAAATGCCTAAACTCATCAAGAAATTTCCAAGCAGGAAGATACGCTGAGATTTCTGTATACTTGGCTTAGAGTCTAATTCCATATTCATTGTTCATCTCAATTAGATATTAGGGATTCACCATTACAGAATACACTTCAACATATTCACCTTGTGGGTCAATCATCCCTTGATGTGGAAAATGAGCGAGATTACCAGTATGAGGAATCTCAATTGCTTTAACATAAATTTCATAGAGTCCAGTATTTTTTGGCGTCACGGATAATTGAAAATTATAAGAATCATTTGGCAGTGATGGTCTATTCATAATCTCAATTAATGCATATTGTAATTGCACTTTTTGAACAGATGCAGTATAATTACTTCCAACTAGAGTGTTTTTTTCAATAAAATTATACTGATGATTAAAATCTGAATTGATCACTTTGACTTCATCCGTGATTTTATCTAGGGATGGAAATCCTATGGATAAAATATGAATATCGCCGTAATCGCCAATGTTTTTAGAAAAAATATTCACATTAAATGATTCTCCAAGTGGAATAGAAGCATCTGAAATTTTTACATCAAAATATGCCTGTGGGTCTGGTATCGCCTTTGAGAGATAAATCTGAGGAAACAGTACTAGAGACAAAATAAGATAAACTCCGATTAGTACAGATGCTATAATTATCGGGAAAGCCTTTTTCATCTTTTTGAATTAATTTTACTCATTAAAAAATTCTGGCTAATTCCAGCAAATTAGAAAAAGATTTTTGTCCAGATCTTGATTGCTTTTTTCAAGACCAAGTTACAATTTTTTTTCCATATTTTGAAAAAGATAAAAACAATCCCAAAGTTATTCGTCTTTTACTACCTTTTACAGGTAGTATTTCATGATAGTGATTTGGATTAATTATTACTAAATCACCCTGATTTGGTTTGATTTTTACATGATGAGTTGAGTTTGCAACCACATCACGCTTGTATCCAAATTCAATATTTCGAAATTTCTCATCTGATTTCTCCCAAGCTTTTTTGTACAAAACTAATTCTCCTCCTTTTTCGGATTGCTGAATGTACAACACTATCGATAACTGTATTGAAAATTTGGAAATATCAAAATTTTTTGCCTCATAACTTGCATTGTCTCTATGTATAGATGCCGAATCCCCTAATCCATGTAATCTAATTACTCCACAAGCATATTTTTTTCCATTTTCCACTGCAATTGAAATTTCTTTATTTGGAAATAATTCTCTCAAAAGATTATGTATTTTTTTTAGAGGATCCGGAGCCCCAAAAAATATTTCTCTAAGAGTTTTTCTAACAATATTTGCCTGAATAAAATATTCTTTTTTTCTAGTAATATGCGAAACAAGGGAAACCCCAATTTTTGTTGCACCTTCTTGATTTTCCGCATTAGAATTAATTCTTTGAATAATGGTATTACATGAATCTACATCGTAAAAATTTTTAATTATTAAAACTGAAAATTTACCTTCAGTGATTTCATTTATTTTTTTATTATTTTGTTGTATTTTTGTATGATCTATTGTTATGGAAGGCCATGTTTGAAGCATTCAATATCCCCCTTGGCCTGAATGTGAAACAGAAGATACGTAGTTACCTTCCTGGTTCTTGTCTTTAATTTCACATTTTACAAATGCCCCTGAGAGATGCTCTTCAACTAATTCCTTTGTGCAATTATTGATGTCAGCTGGTAGACTCATAAAATCAGTTTCACTAATTCTGATTTTTTCTACATCAGAGTATGTGTTTTTGTTCCCATCTTTTCTATGAGTAAGATTCAATTCAAAAATTTGGCCTGACAAAATATTTCCTACATTTCCCCAAATGATATCCATGAAAAATGTAGGGTTTTCTTGTATTTAGGACATAGTAATTTCCCACATAGTGCTAAAAAAGTCCTCAATCTGGAAGTTAAGCGTATGGCCTATTTTCAAAAAAGTTTAGAATCTAATCACATAAATCATTCAATATTTTTCAAAGTAAAATATAACTAAAAAACTACACTATTTTCAAAGATTTAGGAAAGATATTTTTTATTTTAAAACTTCTAGATTACTATGCCGAACCAAAAATCTCTTTTGTAATCTTTGTTTCTATACTGTGCTCCACTATAGGCTCAAAATATGACAAATCCTTTGGAAAAGAATTTGATAAATTATGAATTACTTTGGAATCTAGTGACTTTAATTCTGGAACCCATTTTTTGATGTAAATACAGTCAGGATCAAATCTTTTTTGTTGCAACCACGGATTAAAAATTCTAAACCATGGTTGTGCATCACAACCCGTAGATGCTGCCCACTGCCAATTTCCTATATTTACACAAGGATCGTAATCAACTAATTTTGTTGCAAAATATTTTTCTCCCCACCTCCAATCTATGTGTAGATCCTTTGTTAGAAAAGATGCAACAATCATTCTTAGTCTGTTGTGCATAAATCCTGTCTCATTGAGTTCTCTCATTCCTGCATCTACAATTGGAAATCCTGTTTCACCCTCACACCATTTAGAAAATAATTTCTTATTTTTACTCCATGAGATATTTTGAAATTTTTTGTTATATTCTTTTGAAAAACTATGAGGATAATGATACATTAGATAGGTAAAGAAATCTCTCCAATGAAGTTCTGAAATAATGGTGTGGTTAGAACCTAGTTCTTTTACACACCTTTCATAAATTTCTCGAATTGAAAGTGTTCCAAATTTGTTATGAGATGATAATAATGATGTACCATTTTTTGAAGGAATATTTCTCTCTTCATCATAGTTTTTGAGATTTTTTACATTCTTGAGTAATTGTATGCCTGATTTTCGTCCCCCTCTACGCTGTGATGGATTAGGTTTATCAAAAAATTCTGCAAATTTTGTAATTGGAACTTCAAATTCAATTTCTTGATTTGACAGATTAGTATATTGAAATTTTTGAGGTTTTCTAATAGGAAATTCTCGTGCTTTGGAGTAAAATGCCGTGAATACCTTGTATGGTTCCTCCTTTCCTGTTTTTAGCAGTTCTACATTATGTAGTAACAAGTCATCTGCTGAGATAAAATCAATTTTATTTTCAGCACAAATTTTTTTAATTTTATCATCGCGTTTTCTGCTAAATGGAGAATAATCGGTGTTTAAGAAAATAGCATCAATTTTTTCTTTCTGTATTATTTTTGAAATTATTTCCTCACAATTTCCTAAAAATGTGTGTAGATATGACTCGTTATTTTTAAGTTGGCCATTAAGATCAAGAAGACAATCATTAAGAAATTCTAATCTATATTGACTAAATTTTGGATTTGATTTTTTGAGTAATTTAGAATCCATGATAAAAATAGGAATTACTTTGGAGGATCGTTTTGATGCATTTATCAAACCCGTATTGTCTTCAATGCGAAGATCTCTTCTAAACAAAAATAGTGATTTTTGATATTCTACCATTTCTGTTAACCCTGATAATAATCAAAAACTATAATCCATAATGGGATTATTGGTGATTTCATGAGAAATATTTTCCATCTTGGTTAAAAAAGAAAATTCAAAACTACATCTAGTGGTAATTTATTTTTGAGATTTGATGAAATCTACAATAGAAAATATTTTTCCTCATATTGTTGAATTGTAAATTTAAGCGTATTGTACTAACTAAAGAAATCTAGGTTCTGTTGTGTATATGGTTGGTCAAGAGTAAGGAACTTTGGCCTTAGATTCATCCAAAAATACTCTCGTAACTTTTCATCTCCTGTTACCCTCTCTATACTATCTTTCATTGATGGAACAATTGGAGCTCCAGATCGTACCCACCTGAATATTAAATCCCCTATCTTTAGTTGCATATTCTCAAGGTCTGCTGTGGCACTCTCTTTTACTGGGATAATATAGACTGGTTGCAATGATTTTTTTTGAATGGGGTTTGTCACAATTGGAGATTGTTTCTCTTTAGAATCTGTAAAAACTTTTCCTGAATTATGTCGTTTTCTCTTAACAACGGACTGGTTGTTTCATCTTTTGTGCCGTACACATAGTCTAGATGAAACCAATCATTGTCAAGAACCATTTTGATTTCATCCTGAAGTATTTCCAGGTTTGGTGGAATCCATTTGTATGACAATGTGATTGCCGCAATACTAGAGTCCGATGAAAGAAGATTTATCTCCTTTGTCTTTTTTGTCGTTCGTAAATTGTGATATTCTCCGTGCTCAAACATGATGATGTTGTTTTCATGAATTGTTTTCCACGTCCCGTTATTCCACACGTCAAGCTGTCCTGCAATAACGTGAATTGCTTCAATGATGATGGAGTGTTTGTGAGTATGCTGCATCTCATCTTCTGGTATGTATCCTATGATTGATCTCATAGTATCAAGGTCAAAGGATTCTCGAATTTCATTTGTATCCCTTATGATACCTATTTTTTGATACTCATCACACATTATTTTGGTTTGACCATTTATGATTTGCACATCTCAGTCAAAAATAACCCCCTTAAAACTCCTGAATTTATGAACAACTCAGAAATTATGGTTTGGTTTCCTAAAAATGAAGAAAAACAACTGCTATTGCGATAATGATTACAGGTTTCAATAATGTTCTATGTTGATTATGAACTTAAGCGTATTGTCTATTCTCAAAAGAGATTAGAGAGTGTAATCGTCAAATATCAATTGAGAATTCACCTAATTTCTGTGATGTAAAATCCAATTTTTATATGACATGGAGACATTCGCAAAACATGGTATCAATTTTGGTAACAGGGGCAACTGGATTTATTGGTTCCAGATTAGTAGATAAACTAATTGAGAAAAAA
>NZ_JBSWSR010000010.1:0-14043 GCF_054095695.1 Candidatus Nitrosopumilus sp. bin_6a | reverse complement strand
GTTGGTTCGGTTTTTGTATTTATTTTAATCATTTCAGAATTAGAATTTCCAGATAAAACTAAATTCATACTTTGGCTTGTTTGTGGTGTTACAGTAATCAAAACTTCTTGTTGTTTTCCTTGTTTGATAACAATCTCTTCTTTTGTACTCTCAAGTGAAATTGGAATTGTGACTGAAGTATCTAATACTCCAATTTTGTTTTCGACCCACTCTGTAAACCAAACCTGATCATCTTGGAAATTAAATCCAAAGCTTTGAGATAATCCACAGTCAGTTAAATCTCCACAATCAGACCAACTAGGATTCTTTGATGGGATGTCATATTCAATCAATGATTCAGAATTTGGATTAAACACTGCCAATCTGTTTCCTGTTTGTTGATTAAACCACATGTTCCCGTTTGAGTCAAATGCATTCCAATAGGGGCGTGTAATTGGAGTCTTAATCAAGCCTGAAGCATTACCATATGTCAGAATTGATGGTTTTGACGTAGTAAACTCTATCACTTTTTTATCTTCAGTATTGAATTTGTAAAATGAATTTCCTGCTGTATCTGCAATCCAAATATTGCCTAGAGGTCCAACTGCAACACCATTTGGTGCTTGAATTGAGTTAGGCAAAGTATACTGTTCAACTTCTTGTGTAATGGAATTTGTTTTAACAAGAATTATTTCTTTCTGATATTTCCATATTACAAACCACATGTTTCCTTCAATATCTATGACTGCTTGACTTGTGAAGAATCCTTCAGGGATTGAAAGAGTTGAATTGGAATATTGACCCTCATCTAATTTTTCATGATTTAAAACAATAATTTGTTTCCCTGTAAAGTCATTGATCACAAAATTATCATTGTAAAGACCTATTTTTTGTGGAAATGATTTTTTTGTTTTACCCTGTATTTCAAATTTTGAATATGTTTCTTCAGGGATTGAAAATTTCCATAGTGCCCCGTATTGTTCATCTGTAAACCAAATCTCATCATCTTCAGTAAGTGCAATACCCCATGACATTGACGCGCCATTTAATGACCACATGTCATTTGGATATTCTGTAAATTCTTCAGATTCTGGATCAAACTTTGCTATGCTTCCAGTATTAGTTTCTGTAAACCATATTTTGCCTTCTGAATCGGCAATTATGGATAGTGGTTGTGTACATGGTGTGGGTATTTCAAATTCTTTGATGTATTGATTTGTTTTTGCGTTTGAACTTCCACAATGTTGTTCTCTTTCATCAATATCATATTTATCCGCAGGAGTTCCTGTTGTTTTTATTTCGGATTCTATTTTACTTTCTTTTTGGGTTTCTGCTGATTCATCAAATACAGTTAATGTTACTGCTAAAACTATTAAAAATGCCATACCTATAACAAAGTAAATTGGTTTTGATTTTTTCACATTTCAAACCAATTTTAATCAGTTATAATTGATCAGAGCGTTTTACCATTGTACTAATGAAAAATTCTGGTACAACTATGGAATTTTTGGGAATATTTTTTACAAGCTTATTAGACCAAAATTATGATACTACTTGATGGAAACTGATGATTTTCTTAGAGACAGGTATGCGAAATTAATTCTAAAATCTACATCAACTCCTAAACCTGCTTCTGATATTTTTAAAGACACTGGAATACCCCTTGGCACAATTTATCGAAGATTAGACATTCTCAAAGACGCTGGTCTCTTACGGGTTGCAGGATATATTGAAAATGGCGTTAAAGTCAAAACATATCATAACAAACCTAGAAGATATCATGTCTCAAATCCGAGAATTTCCCGTATTTTAGAAATAATCCAAAATAACCCTGCTATTTCATACCGAGACATACAAAAAATAACTGGTTATCCGTTTGGCACTCTATCAAATTCCCTCTCTAATCTAGAAAAGGACTCTAAAATTATTGTCAAGCGTTCTACAAGGCGTACACATCATTTCCCTTTGCACATTCCCTCTACTGAATATCCTGTACTGATCAATCTCCGAAGAGAAACTGCAAAAAAAATCATTATGTTCCTTGCAGAAAATCAAAAGGGTACATATTCTGACTTTAGACAATGTACAAACAAAGCTCCCTCTACAATATCTATTACATTGACTAATTTAGTTGAAGAGAAAATTATTAAAAGAATTTCAGGGTTTTATCCTTATTTTGTATTAGAGGAACCACAGTTCGTGCAAAATATTTTATCTAAAATTTCCCCAAGCAATACTGATAAAATGAAAGATAGATTTGCAGATACGTTTTCTTATTTCTAGTCTGATCTAAAAATACCAACAATGAAAAAGGACAGCATAACCAAAATTAATCCATGTGTAATGTAACCATGAATACCATACACACTATCAAAAAATGGATAAAACAAATTAACCCATGATGTACTTTCTGCTATTGTAATTGCAACAAATGCACAAAATACCATTAACAGTCTTGTACTTTTAAATTCAAGGTATGTAAGAAATCCTAACACCGATAAGAACAATCCAAAAATTAAACTTACAACGTGAATTGCATAGTATCCTCTTTCTGAAGAATCTATGCCTTCAAACCCCAGTGGAATTGAAACTAAAAGAACTGCTACAGCTACTACCAATAGAATATTTGTTTTGTCTTTGATTGTTAGAGCTGGCTTTTGCAACACTTTATTCTAAAGTTATTCATTTTAAATTCTTTGGAACAATGGTAAAACGATCTTATCATTAATTAAAGTTAGAATGAGTTAATTGTTAATGAGTGTGCTTGAAAAAAATTATAGAGCATTTTCAAAGCACACTCTATTTTTTACATCTGTAGTATTTTTGATAATTTTTGGCAGTGTCAGGGATTTGCAAGCAGAAGAATTTACAATTAGTATTCCATTTGGTGCCTATAATCCTGAACTAAACACGCCTGCAGAAGTTTGGTATGATCCATCAATACTCCAAATTCAGGTTGGAGATAGTGTGACATGGACTAATGATGATAGAGAAGGACATACCGTAACAAGCGGAGAAGGCTCTGGCAGATTTGAGTGGATGGATACAAAGGAACTTGGCAACGCAGATGGAATATTTGATAGTCAATGATTCATGCCAAATGAATCATGGACATACACATTTGATAAAGCAGGCACTTTCAATTATTTTTGCATAATTCATCCATGGATGAGTGGTGCAGTACTTGTAAAACAAACAATACCTGATTATCCTCATGATGGGATTGGAAATAAAATTGAATCCTTCCCTATGATTCAATTTACTCCAGATAAATTAATTGAATTTGATCTTACTTGGGAGCCAAACATAATCAAGACTTTTGAAAAGACTACATTTGTTTTCCAAACGTATGATGGAATAACAAATTCAAATCTAGATAAAATGAAATATGATATGATAATTACTCAAAACGGAAATCAAGTATTTCGAGATTCAGGTGTAACTCAAGTTGGAGGAGATTATAGAAATGTGATTTTCGAAAATTCTGGTCCCATAGAAATTAGATTTCAAAATATTGTGAGCAGTGGCACTTCAGGTATTGATAGTGCTGCAAGAACATCCGTAAGCCAGCCTCTTTTCCGTACAGTTGTGTTCTCTACTATAGTATATGATAACCCTGAAAAAACCACAACCACAGAAACTATGGTGCAACCTGCACAAAGATTAGATATCTATTATGAATTGTTAGTTGCAATAATACTAGTTCCTACCCTAATGTTACTAGGAATAATTATTTACATGAAATTCAAAAAATCAGATAATCATTCACAGGAGATGTCAACCCCTATCTAACATCATGGAATTACAATCTGAACGACAAATTATTCGATGGATGTTGATTGTTGTGGTAATTTTGGGTACTATTGGACTTGTGGTGCTGTTCTTTTCAGAATTTCCAGAACCTACAAACGACATCATTTTAGGCACAAAAATTGCAGTATCTGGTTTTGGAGACATTATTTTGTTTAATCCACAAACCGTAGATTTGTTTTCAACAAATATCTATCAAGATGTGCAACTGGGATTTCAAATATCAAAACCTAGCAATGATTGGGAAATTCATTCTACAGTAGATGAACTAAGTTCTAGCGAATTATCTTCATTACTATTAAAAGGATTTGTTGGCGGAATTTATATTGAAAAAAATCACAACAAACAATTCATGCTAACAATTTTTGATCTTCAAAAAGATGAATTTTCCTTACATGAGTTTGTTGATCAGCAAATATCTCTAATGGAATCTCAAAAAAATATTACTGTTCCATTTGAACAAGTTTCCCCTGATGATGATTGGGCATTATTTGCAGTCGAATCTTCTGGTAGCACTGTACCTTATGGTGAACAGCTTTTGTTTCTAAAAGACAATAGACTATACATGTTGCAATACTCTGGAGAATCCCCGCAAACTCTTGACTCTGAACAGATAAATGATTTTAAAGTTATAATGGATTCATTTGAGGTAATCTAAATGAAAGTATTTTACATTTCCATAATTTTTTTAATCGTAAGTATCGGATTTTCTACAAACTTGGCATTTGGACACGGTTTAGGTGGAGAAACCCATCCTCCAGTAAGTTTGGATGGACGAGATGTTACATTATCTATTGATATTTCTCCATCGGTATTTGACAAAGATGACCCTGAGAGATACATTACAGTTAATCTGAGTGAATCAAAAAATCAATCCGTAGTAGAACATGTAACATTTGCACTTGAGATGACCAAAGATGGAGAGCAAATTTTCAGAAGAATATTTCACGATGATTTTGGAAATTTAATCATTAAAGTAATCAATGACGGTTCAGATGAAATTAAGGTCAAAGGTGACAAATCCCCTGCAATAGATGCTTGGATGAAAACTGCAACTGAGCCTGTGACAATGACGGGAAATATTTTTGATTCTGGGGGGCTTTACGAGTATAAGGTAGAAATTCTTACTGCTGATTCTGATTTTAATTTCCTTGATAAAAGGCTAGAATTGATAGGGGCAATTAGTCTTGCAGAACACAATACGTATGAAATATTGGATTCACAACAAAACAGCAACGAAGTAAACGTAATTTCATATTTTGACACTATAGAAAATTTTGAGTTTGATTCTGACAAAATATCTTTCTCCATGCCTTTTGACTGGAATCAGGATTTTGAACAACTAAGTGTGGTGCATGAGGAAGTCAGAATTTCAAAAGATTTTTCAGAGTTTCTTCATACAAAATATGAGGCAAAAGTTAATGGTGTCCAATTAGAAGACCTTGATGTTACCATTGATGACTATTCCTCTGATGGAAGAACAGTTCACATTGTGTTAAATCGAGAGGGACTAAAACAACTTCGAGAGCAAGCAATGCAAGAATCTACATCACAAATGTTTTTTGAATTAGGTCCTAGCAGTGATGTTGGCTTACCTCTAGAATCTATAACTCCCGACATGAGATACCGAGTTTGGTTATCATGGGAACCTGCGATAATTAAAGCTGGTGAAGATGTAACTTTCTTTTTGAAAACTGATGAATTATTTACAGATAAATCTAACAAAGATATTGATTAT
Organism: Candidatus Nitrosopumilus sp. bin_6a; assembly: GCF_054095695.1. Taxonomy (NCBI): domain Archaea; kingdom Thermoproteati; phylum Nitrososphaerota; class Nitrososphaeria; order Nitrosopumilales; family Nitrosopumilaceae; genus Nitrosopumilus; species Candidatus Nitrosopumilus sp. bin_6a. Next base: position 8,516 of record NZ_JBSWSR010000010.1, on the reverse strand, counting down.
GAAGTAGAAATTTCATCAGATGAAACTCAAATTTTTAAAGAACATTTTGCTGGTTCTGTAAATACTGAAACGCCTGATTCATTTCAATACAAATTTTCTTCTGGCGATATTGGAACTGTAAAATTAGACATGTTTGATGTTGGAGGAAATTCATTGTCACATGTTAATTTCTTGGTAGTTGTCAATCCACAAGATGTTTCAAAATTTCCAATTAAATTAGAAAGTGTTTCTAAATCAAATTCTGACGGTGGAAAATACAGAGTAGATCTTACTTGGTTTCCAAATACACTAGAACTTGGTGAATCTGAGTTCATAATGTCGTTTTATGATAAAGATACTGGGTTGATTGTAGGTGATGTCTCTTATGATTTTGTGTTAGTGCAAAACGGAACTGAGATTCATCGCAAGTCAGGGGTTGCAAACGGGGGTGGAACTTTTGAGAATTTTGTGTTTGTGGAAAAAGAATCAGGTGATGTTACCATAAGAATTGAAAAAATTGCAGGAACTGATGAATATGTCGAAATAACTGTAAATGTTGTTCCTGAATTTGATTTGCTTGTTCTGCTAGTTCTAGGCGTTGCTTTTATTGTTGTGGTGATCTTGAGCAAAACTGGAAAAAAATTACCCGTGTATAGAAATTTGGAGTCCATCTAAAATGAATATGTGCAAAGGAATTTGTCTCAGAATAGAAATTAAAAAATTTAATGGAAAAATTAGATATGAAAACAATCAGAAACTTTGTACTCAATGTAATGTTTTCATAAATTGCTCTGACGCAAGATGTCCTTGCTGTCGTTGTGTTTTACGCATTACTCCAAGAGCAGGAAAATATCGTAAACTATTTCAAGAAAGAAAAGATGAACTTAGATACTAATCCAATCAAAGTGGACAAAGTAAGGGCAGACTATATGGCATTTAACGCACCTCTCGTTTCTGGATTTCCATTATACGCAAGTGGACACCCAGCAACTGGTGGAAATACTGGATTGATAAAAAGTAATAATGGCGGAATTACTTGGGAACACGTTTCTAATGTTATAGAGCCTCCAGTAGATTTTCATGCAATGGCAACAAGTAAACAAAATCCAGAAATGTTAATTGGATTTGACAGTGGTGCAAGAGGATTATTCAAGACTGTTGATTCTGGAAAAACTTGGGGAACAATAGAACCTCCTGCGTTTGAATACATTTCAGCATTGGCAATTTCCCCTAATGATTCTGAACTAATTTTTGCAGGAACTGGAAACGGAATTTACAAGTCTAGTAATGGTGGAGAAACTTGGATTCATCTTGACACATATCGAAAATTGGCTGTGTATGCATTGGCGTTTGATGATGATGGGAAATTATTTTCATCAGTCAAAACCTTCGGCATTGTGCAGTCAAATGATCTTGGAGATTCATGGGAAAATTCGATAGATGTAGATCTTACAGTTTCAAGTATTGTTGCCGATTCACAAAGTAATGAAATCTATGTGGGTGGATATTCATCTGATGGGTATCAAGAAGTCTACAAAATTTCATATGATGGAAATTCTTATGAGATGATTGGAACTAACAAGGGATTAAAGTAAATTTTTACAACAAGATTATCTTGGAAAATAAAACATTACAGCAACACCAATCAAAACTACTATTGAACCAATAATCTCAAATCTATCTGGTCTTTTCTTATCCACCCAACAACCCCAAATTATTGATGATACAACAAAGATTCCACCATAGGTAGCATAGACTTTGCCAAAATTTTCAGGTTGGAATGTCATGATAATTCCATATGAAAATAAAATCAAACCACCAATTACTCCAAATATTTTTCTTTTATCTACTCGCAACCATTTCCAAACAAGATATCCTCCACCAATTTCTAACAGAGACGCAAAAAAGAACAATCCCAAAGTGTAAAGAATAGTTTCACTCATTTCTTATCTCCTTTTCTGGGATAGTAGAAAATTATCAGTACCCCAATTACTGCAATGATTGTTCCAATAACATCATAGTTGTCAGGTTGTACTCCATCAATTAGCCAACCCCAGAAAACAGACATTACAATGAATACACCACCATAAGCTGCATAGACTCTGTGAAAGTGGGTTTTCTGAAATGTTGGAACAATTCCATACAAAAATAATACAAATCCGCCCACTGCACCTAATATCCAGCTAAAATCTTCACGTAACCATAGCCAAACTAGGTACCCTCCACCAATTTCACAAAGACCAGCTAGGAAAAATAATAGAATTGAAATGAAAAAATTCTTTGATTGCTCACCCATTATAATACAAAAGGGAATAAAGATTCTATATTATAACTAATTTAGAGAAAATAGATTTGGGATCAAAGAAAAAACAGTTTTGTGGTTATTGCCCTGAAGACAAATGTTTACTGGACTGTGAAATATGCAATCCAAAGGACAAAAACAAGTGTAACTGTGATTAACAATAAGAAATTATTAAAAAACAATGATCAGATCTAAAATAGAAAAGTATCTTTGTGTAAAAAGGGTTTTAATCATGAAGAATTTGGTAAAACTATGAAACTGATCTTTCTTTTTCTTTTTTTAGTATTGTTTACTAGTTTACTTTCTTCTACTGCACTAGGAAGCATAGACTCTCCACGAAAACAGATGGCAAATGGTATATCTGCAGAAGATGTATTGTGTAAAAATGAACTGCAACTAATGATTAGAGGTAATGGTGATGCAATATGTGTAAAATTGTCATCTGTGGAAAGATGGGTCGATTCAAAAATAGCAGTAATTGCAGATGTATCATTTAGCGATTCAGAAAATAATGATGATACTTCATCTAATGAAATTCAAATGGATTCAGACATTTCTCCTGAAATAATATTGGTACAATCTGCTCGGGATTCGTATACTTTAGGTTCTACGATGGTTTTTACAGGAGAAGTTAAACCAGACACAAATTTGGAAATATCTCTAGAAGATTCTGATGGTAATGAAGTATATGTGGACATTTTAGATATTGATGACTCTGGATACTTATATCTGGAAATAAAAAGCGATGATACTTTTACCCAAGGGGCATATTTTCTGATTTTAAAACAAGAGGATGATTCTGAAATAGTCCCCATACACATTGGAGAGCCAACAGGAGACATTGCAGCTGTCTTTGAAAAATTTCATAATGATTTGAACTCCGAGACTTCAATTGAGATTTTTGGTCCTGTCTCATCTGACATATCCATGACAATTCTTGATTCTCGTGATAACGTACGTTTTGAAGAGACTATACTTCTTGACTCTACAGGATATGCTGAATACTTGCTTGATCTTTCAGGCTACAAAAAAGGAAATTACTATTTGGTATTGAATCATGCTTCTGAGGAGACAGTTGAAGAGTTCACAGTTGGGCTGAGCATCGGTACTGCCACTATTGAAATTCAATTAGACGATAATTATTACAGCACAGGTGAGACTGTTATTCTCTTTGGAAAATCTTCACCTTTTTTCCAGATTTTAATAGAGTTAATTGACCCTGCAGGAAAAGTGGTTGACATAGTAGAATATTATACGGATAAGGATGGAAAATTTACACGTCCATTGGAAATCCCTCTTGAAAAACAAAGTGGGGTTTGGACAGTTCAGGTTAGTAACGGGGAAAGAGTTTCTAAAGTATCGTTTGAGGTAGTGAGCAACAAGAAAAATCTAACCATACAACTAGATAAAGAAGAACCATACACACATGGAGAATTTGTAACCATTTCAGGAACTGGTATAGATTCCGAGTCTCAAACCATAATTCAAATACAATCTTCGGACAAATTTTTTGAATTAACTCCAGATGCAACAAATGATGGTGCTTTTTCAGAAGTATGGCAAGTTCCAGAAAACTTGGCAGCTGGAACTTATACTGTATTAGTTGATGATGGTATTAACAAAGCCACCACTAAACTTCAAATTATATCCAAAAATAAATTATAAAATTAAAAAAAGAAAAAAAGATTAGTCTTCTCTAGGAAGTTTTCCATTTTCATCGAATTGTTCTTGGATATCCGATGTGGCATTACCATAAACGACATTCAAATTCTTGTTTAGTCCCATAATCTCCTTTTGTGTTACTTTGGCTTTTTCTTGGAATATTTTCATAGCCTCAAAAGATGATTTACCTTCATCTAATGCCTGTTCTTTGGCGTTATGTGCCTGTTGAGTAATACTTTCTGTAAACAAGAATTGTTGCCAAAATATTCCTCTAACAGAACTGTCTATTTTCTGTATGAATTTGTAAAATGCATTTCTTGGATTGTATGCTTCGTTTCTTTTTTCAGATTCTTTCAAGTCTTTTTCCAAGTCTATTTGAGCAAGTCGTCTTTGTTCACTAACTTGATTTTGTTCTTGCAGGATGGTTTTTCTTTTTGTACCATCTATTTTTTCTGCTTCTAGTTGTTTAATCATTTTTGAAAATGGATCTAACTCTACTTTTTCATTAGTTTTTGGTATTTTTTCTATGGGTAATTCAATTTTTGGTTTACTTTCTACTCCTTGGTATGTAATTTGGGAACTAGTATGTCTGTTATCTTTTTTTGCATAAACTGTAATGGTATATTCTCCAAGGTCTACGGGGACTGGGGATGATGTTGAAAACTGACCCGTGGAATTTGTTGTTGTGTTAATGATTCCCGAAGGAAAGTGTACTTGAATCCGAACATCTGAAACAGGGCTATTGTCCAAAGATATCGCTTTACCATTTACAAATGGAAATTGACCTACCTCAAATTCAGACAAACTATTAATTGAAAATGTAAAATTTTCGGTAGCAAAAGCTGGACTAGCATAAAGTAGACTGAATACACAGGATAGTAATACTATGGATGTAATTTTGAACATGAATTAGTTCTAAAAAAATCAAGATAATTGGGCATATTCAAAAAAATGATCAATTCATAATAATTTTGTAGAGTCGGATCGAGGATTGTATTATAAAAAAGAAAATAGTTAATCATACCTTGGAAGTTTTCCATACTTGTCAAAGGTAGATTGAACTGTATTGTCTGCTAATCCATGCTTGATGTTGAGGTTTTTTGTCATATCAATTAATTCTACTCTTTTGATAGCACCTGCATTGTGATATGCTTCTCTTGCCTCTTGAAGTGAGCCTCCATTATCAAGAACTGCCTTCATTGCTAGTCTGGCATTAGAAACTTTTTGTTGTTGATAGTTGAACATATCCCAATACACGTTCTGAGTTTCTACAGGTTTTGATGAGACAAAACTTGTAAAAGATGCCTTTGGAGTGTGATCTTTGTATTTTTCATTTATTCTATCTAGTTCGTTTTCTAGTGCCTGTTTTGCAAGTGTTCTTTGTTGATCTATGAACTTTTTATGCTCTTGCTGTTTTGTTTTAGTTTCTTTTGCTTGAGCAAATTTTAGTTTCATCATTTCTATTTTTTCAAGTAATGACATTGCCATAGGATCTTTAGAAATTTGCTCATTACTTCTTACAGTAAATCCGCTGTCTGATGTTGTTTGTGCAAATACCTGAATGGATTCATTTGTTGAGACAGTTGATAACAAAATGATTCCAAGTATCATGCTATAGATTGCATAGTTTGTTTTATTTTTCATTCTTGATTTTGATTTAGGATTTTATTATTTAGTAATTCATCAGAAGACAGTAGTAATCTTAATTTATAATAATTACAATTACGTACTAGTCAAATTCAATCTTGTATCATGGAAATCACCATCATTATTCTGCATATTAAGAATTAATCTAATTGTTTGAAAAATCACACCAATGATATTTTCTTGTAAAATAGTAATAACGGTTATGCAGTTTAGATTAATTGTAATTTTTGTTGTCGTTGGAATAATTTCATTTTCTATGATACAAAATTCTTTTGCAGAAGAATTAATCAAAATAAGTATTCCAAAAGGAACGTCTATTCCTGCATGCGAGGTTAAATCTTTGTGTTACATTCCAGACCCAATATCGGTTAATGTAGGCGATGTAGTTGAATGGACAAATCGTGATTCTACCCCTCATACTGTTTCAAGCGGTTCTCAAAAAAATGGAGCTGATGGAATAATCTATAGCGGTTTAATGCATCCAAAAGAAGTATTTGCATTTAGTTTTGATAAATCAGGCATATTTCCATATTTTTGTACAATTCATCCATGGATGGAAGGATTGATAGTTGTTAATCCTAATCTCATCAAACCTGTCACATCTAATGAAATTACAGAGGCAAGACTTTCAAAGTCTGGTGATATTATAGTTGCAATTCTAACTGACATTCCTAAAGCACGCCAAGCCCTGCCATTGGAACTCAAATTCACTGATGAAAAAAACATACCCATAGATCACATGAATTATGATTTGAGAATTATTCAAGACAATGAAGATATTCTATTACAAGAAAATATCCATTCAGTTGATGGCACTAGTGAACACTCATCCATTATTTTAGAATCTGATAACCCTGTACAAATTACAATAGGATTGCGAGGAATTTATCTACTTTCAGAAGACGTAAAACCTGTTTCTGATACAATGGTTATTCTAATTTCAGATGAAACTGTTCCAACAAATGGAATCTCTCCAAGAGCACAAATGGAACAGGGGGTTCTTTTATCTAATGTAGTATGTCGTCAAGGATTTGACCTTGTCATGAAAAATTCAGATAAATCAGCTGCATGTGTGACCCTTGACTCTGTAGAAAAATTAATTGCACGTGATTGGGCTAGTCTAATTTGAGAAAAATTTATTACAAATTCAATCTTGTATCATAATATTCTAAATGTAATATGGAAATTAGAAATTATTTAGAGGTATTTGATTGGCATTTAGGTGTAAAAACAAATGTAGTAATTTCAAACTTGGAGAGCATTCTAACAAGCTTAGTTATGAAAATGGTTTCAAGTGGTGTTCATGTTGTTGTGTATATCTGAGAATTGACGATTTTAGATGTCCATGTTGTAATATTGCTATCAGATCTAGCCCAAAAATCAAAATTAAATGATGATTACTATTCTTCTATGTGATTTTTCTTTTTTCTCATAATTCCTAAAAAGAAACTAATCAAAATACCCATCATAATTACTGATAAAAACAAATCAAAAGAGTCGTCATTAAATGTCAATAGTTCCTGCATTGCCTCAGTTGCAAGATACACTGTAAACAATGAAAATGCAAGTGCGATAAACTTGAGCTGTGACATTCCTGTTTTTCTGTAAGCAGAAATTGCCATTATTGTTAAGACTATTGAAAGCCCTGCAATGGCAACAGTTACAGAACCTGCAATAAGATCATCTTGTGTAACAACATCTACTGGGTCATCAAATGGGTTGATGTAATCTAACTGTAAAAAAATATTTGATATTGTCAGCAAATAGGATTCAAACATTCTATATCCGTATTATTTCTGTTCAAATGCTGAAAATACATCTGCCATGTTGTTTACTATAGAGTTCCATACAGTTGATTTACATTTACTAAGATTAGCCAACACATTATCTCTGTCTCTAAGACAGTATATTGTATACTTCCCAGAAAATTCAGTTTCCACAACTTGTAATTCTATCAGTCTTTTCATGTGCCAGCTAACAGTTGATGACGATAATCCTATCCCCTTTGCTATTTCTTGATGATTTGCAGGTTCATGTTGAATTAAATACATGACAATACTTCTTGGAGAATCCAAGTTCAACACAGAGAGTATTTTATCATCAGATTCGTTTATGTGATAATAATTTCTGTAAAATTTTGTTTTAACTGATTTGATTTTTCCTTCATTTTCAAGTATGCTTAGATGATATTGAATGGTTCCCATGGAATATGTTAGATTGTTTTTGATCTTTCTTAGATGAGAACTAGGATTGGCAATAATGAACTCTAGGATTTTTTCCTTTGGGGATACTAAAATCTCATCCATGATGATATTTTACTAAAATCACAGATTTAACCTATTCTACAAATTATTACAGTCTTTTGATAAAATTTCTTCTCTTAGATCTAGACTTGTATCAGAGAATCTTTTAATCCGTATGTCCTAGTGAGATTAGACAGGAAGTCCATGCGTTATTCAAATTCTTGGGTGTTTCATCTTTTCCTGTCTTAAATTCAATCTTGTACCATAAGGAAAGTATATCAAAATTTGTCAAGAAAGAGAATTGTTAGATAAATTCAATAAGTTTGGGATTGCGGCATTGGTGATAATTTTCATCCTAGTGAGCTTGGTGGCTTTGTTGATATTTTCAGATGTAAAATTGTTCAGTATTGATGAGGATAATGATTATGTTGTAAACAATGTAGATAATTGTGAAAAAATTAGTAATTCTGACCAGTCAGATTTTGACAATGACTCTATTGGTGATTTATGTGATCCAGATGATGACAATGATGGCATATTGGATGCTATTGATTCTTTTGATACTAATTTTGATGATTGGGCAGATTTTGATTTTGATGGAATAGGATCTGTTAAAGATTCTGATGATGACAATGATGGTATACTGGATATTGATGATACTGATCCTATTTTACCATCTGAGA
>NZ_JBSWSR010000006.1:0-14915 GCF_054095695.1 Candidatus Nitrosopumilus sp. bin_6a | reverse complement strand
TGGTAAAACTTCTTAACCCCGATCCAGTCACTGGCTTGTATCAAATGAATAAAAAAGCAATCATTACAAGTGCTCTACCTTACGCGAACGGAGAAATTCATCTTGGCCATGTTGCCTCTACATACCTTCCTGCTGATGTCACTACTAGATTCTTAAAACTAAATGGTGTTGATGCATACTATGTTTGTGCATCTGATGATTTTGGAACTCCTATTCTAATTCAATCTGAAAAAGAAGGTAAAACCCCTGCCGAGTATGTGGCATACTGGAATAAACGAGATTATGATGATTTTTCAGCATTCAATATTGGGTTTGATTATTTTTACAAAACAAGCTCTCAGGAAAATATTACATTTGTTCAAAATGTCTTCAAAAAACTAAATGATTCTGGGCATATTTACGAAAAGGAAATTATTCAATTTTATTGCAACAATGACAAAAAATTTCTTCCTGATAGATATGTCAAGGGTGTTTGCCCTTACTGTAAAGCTGAAGATCAGTATTCTGATCTTTGTGAAAGTTGTGGTCGTGTACCTGAAGAAATAACCGATCCAAAATGTTCATTGTGTGGTCAGCCTCCAACCAAAGAAAAAACAAAACATTATTTTTTTAAACTCAAAAACTTTGGTGATTCTTTATCCAAATGGTTGGATGAAAATCAAAATCTGCAAAAAGATGTGAAAAAATATGTTCAAAATTGGATTAAATCTGGATTAATTGATTGGGATGTGACACGCGATATTCCTTGGGGTGTACCTGTTCCACTAGATGGTGCAAAAGGCAAAGTCTTCTATGGTTGGTTTGATAATCATTTGGCATACATTTCTACAGCAATCAAATTTCTAAATGACAAAGGGATTGATGGAAAAGCATTTTGGAATTCTGCTGACATTTATCATTTTATTGGAAAAGATATCGTTTACCATCATTATCTTTTCTTGCCTGCAATGAGACTAGGAATTGACAGTGAATACAAACTACCTGATTACATTCCAACTCGTGGTCATTTGACATTACAGGGGAAAAAAATTTCTAAAAGTAGGAATTGGTATATTGGACTAAAACAATTTTTAGAATATTATCCTGCAGACTATCTGAGATTTTATCTTGTTTCTATAAACCCCTATTCACAAGATGATCTAAATTTTGATTGGGATGATTTTACAACCCGAATCAACTCTGAATTAATAGGAAATCTTGGGAATTTTGTAAATCGTGCACTTGGATTTACAAAAAAAGCGTTTGATGGAAAAGTCCCTGAAACTGATTCTTTTGATGAACAAGACTTGGAAGCTGAGCAAAAAATTAAAAATCTTGCATCTGATGTGGGCTCTCTTATGGAACAAAATCATCTTGATAGGGCTTTGAAGAAAATTATGGAATTTTCATCCTTTTTCAATCAATATTTCCAACATAAAGAACCTTGGAAGAAAGGTCCAGGAACTGCAAATTGTGTATATCTTTCAGTGAATGCTGCTAGAAGCATGTCGATTGCACTATTTTCCTTCTTACCTGAATCTTCCCAAAAAATTTGGAATCAACTGGGATTGGATGGGGAAATAAACAAATCTTCCTGGAATGATATGTCTGAATTGGGGATTACCGCTGGCCATTTGTTAGGTGATGCATCTCCTTTATTCACAAAGGTTGAAGAATCTGATGTTGAAAAACTAAAAAGTCAATTAGGCCCATCTGAAAAATAATGAAACCTGTCCCAAGAATTTCTACTAGAGGATACTATGATCTTTCAAATGGCAACACCTTGAAGAATAATAGATACTATACATACCCAAAAAATGATTTTAAAAAATTAATCGGTTCACAAGAAATCACAATTATGATTCATGGTTTGAGAAATGACAATGCCGGAGCTGTTGCAAAGGTTGTTCTGGCAAAAAAACAGTTACGCAGATTGGGATATGTTCACCCTGTAGTTGGATTTAGCTATGATTCAAACACTAGAGGTGCACATTTGATCAAACAAGCAAAACATGCATTATCCGTGGGTCAAAAAATAGCAAAGAAAAATGGAGTAAATCTTGGAAAATTTATTGAGGATTTTAAAAAAATTAGCCCTAAAACCAAAATTCGATTAATGGGTCATTCGTTAGGCTCTCAAGTGATTTTGAGTACTCTTGAATATCTTGCAAAAAAGAAAGAAAATAATGGAATTGTGGAGGGGGTATATTTTTTTGGGGCTTCAATCACTGAAGATGTTCCATCGTCAAAAAAATATGGTAAAATACTTCAATCTGCAGTCCGCTCAAAAATTGTAAACCACTATGCCCCAAAAGATGAAGTTCTTAATTGGGCAAACAACAAAAAATTCGTCAGAGGCCCATTAGGTCTGAATGGTGCTACTGGTAATCCTGTGGCAAAATATAGGCAGAAACTAGTCAAACCAAAAAACCATAGATTTGCAAGTTATGCTGCAGTTTTGAGTTCATTTCCTTGATTTTCTTGAACTCTGAGGTCTAGTATGATTCGTACATTAGTCTTTTATACAAAAAATGATATTCATATTTTAATATGAAAATGAGCACGGCTTCATCTGGCAATATGTCTATTCTATACCATCTTCAGATTTTAGATGAACAGTTTGATGAGCGAACAGACCTTTCTGATTACCCATGTTAAATTTTACGAATCGTTTTTAGATTGTATTTTGATTAAAATATCATGAATGGTATTAACTGTGATAATTGTTTCACTGGATATCGTCCAGGACAATTAATCTCATGTGATCAATGTGGTTCGGAATTTTGTGATAGCTGTATAAAAAATCACAAGCATTGATACGTGTTTCAAAAAATTCAAAACTTCATAAGTTCCATTTTTAATCGGATTATTATGGTGAATTCTGTAAATTTTGTTGTTTTAGGAAAGCAGGATATTGCATCTGATTTTGGGAAAAAAGGTACTGAGACTGATCTTACTCTTTATGATAGAAAAGAATCTGATATAATCAAAACTTGGGTTGTTCCAAACGGGTTTCCTGATAAAATTCAACCTCTTTTCCAGGCAATTAATTTGGCTGAATATGTTATTTTTCACGTTGACAAACTAGATAAATTTACAGGCGAACAAATCATTGCACTTGATTCATTAAAAAAAGAGAAAGGGATTCTATCTCATACTTTTGATGTCGATGAGTCAAAATTGAACATGATGATTAAAGGAACTGTAGTTGAAAAGTATGTCAAAGTTGATCAGGATAAAATCAAAGAAGAAATGGATAAACTAGAGCCTATTACAAATAACGATCCTTCTGAAATGGTGATTGATCACTGTTTTGATGTTAAAGGAGTTGGAACTGTAATTTTAGGTAAAGTAACAAATGGTACTGTAAAACAATATGATAATTTGAAATTATATCCTGCAGGAATTGACGTTTTAGTAAAATCCATCCAGATGCATGATGATCCTGTGAATGAATCTGTTTGTCCTGCAAGAGTAGGATTGGCAGTAAAAGGTGCTAAACCTGATGAAGTTGGACGTGGCGATGTTATATCTCAAGAAGGTGCAGTTGATGTAAAAACAGAGATTGTTCTTGATTTTCAAAAAAACCCTTTTTACAAAAATGATATTGCAGAAAATCAAGGTTGCTTGGTCAGCATCGGATTACAAATCAAAGCTGCAAAATTCTCTTCCATATCCCCACTAAAACTAACTTTTGAAAAACCGATTGTATGTAAGACTGGACAAATTGCAGTGATTTTAAAACCTGAATCTCCCACAGTCCGAATTTTGGGTAGTGGGGCTATTCAGTAGAGTGATTTAATAAAATCTAAAATTGTAATTTAACATTCATGGAACCAATACGTGCTTGTCCCATTTGTCCAAAATGTGGTTCTAAGAGATTCATTCGACTTCCTGGCGATAAGGTCACTGTAAAATGTCGTTCTTGTGAAAAAATAATTGAAATCTAATTCATAGTTAATATTTGCAATATTTGTCTTAGAATCATGGCAAAAACATGGAAAGATGCTGATATCAGTCTTGATTCAATTAAGAATCAAACAATTGCTGTAATTGGTTATGGAATCCAAGGTGATGCACAAGCAAATAACATGAAAGACTCTGGTCTTAATGTGATAATTGGTCTTAAAGAAGGCGGTAACAGCTGGAAAAAGGCAGAAGCTGATGGTCACAAAGTAATGTCTGTTGCAGATGCAACAAAACAAGCAGACATTGTTCACATATTGATTCCTGACATGATTCAAGGTCAAGTATACAAAGATGAAATCGGCCCAAATCTTTCAGATGGAAAAGCATTGTCATTCTCTCATGCAGCTGCAATCTATTGGAAATGGATTGAAGCACCAAGCAATGTTGATTTAATCATGGTTGCACCAAAAGGACCTGGCTCCAAAGTTCGAGAAACATACCTTGATAATTTTGGAACTCCTGCAATCGTTGCTGTGGAACAAGATTCTACAGGAAAAGCTTGGGATAGAACATTAGGAATTGCAAAAGCAATTGGTAGTGCAAGAGCTGGATTGATCAAAACTTCTTTCAAAGAGGAAGTAGAAACTGATTGGTTTGGTGAACAGGCAGACCTTTGTGGTGGAGCAGCTTCTATGGTCACAAATGCATTTGAAACTCTTGTTGAAGCAGGATATCAACCTGAAATTGCATACTTTGAAGTTTTACATGAACTCAAACTCATTGTAGATATGATTCAGAGATATGGAATCAATGGTATGTGGAGACGTGTTAGTGAAACTGCCAGATATGGCGGATTAACTCGTGGACCAATGGTTATGGATGCTGCAAACAAAGAGAACATGAAAAAAGTTCTTACCATGATTCAAGACGGCACATTCAACAGCGAATGGATTTCTGAATATCAGAAAAATGGCAAAGATGCATTTGACAAACACATGAAAGTATATGACGAACACCAAATTGAAAAAGTTGGTAAAGAAATGCGTAAAATGATGTGGCCTGATTCCACAGAATAATCTTTTTTCTTATATTTTTCTTAATTTAGAAACTCCAGTTGTTATATGATCTATGATTGTAGGCAGTGGTGTTCCTGGACCAAATACGTGATCAACTCCTGCTTTGACCAAATCTTTATGATCTATTTCTGGAATGACTCCTCCACCAACTATCAAAACATCATTGATTCCTTTCTTTTTTAGGGTCTTGACAACTCTTGGGAATAGTGTTCCATGTGCTCCATTTAACAAACTCATTGCAATTGCATCTACATCTTCATCCTCTGCAATTTGTGCAACTCTATCTGGCGTAGCAAAAAGCCCTGAATAGATTACTTCCATTCCTGCATCTCTGAATGCTCTACATAGTACCAGTGCCCCTCTATCATGACCATCTAATCCTAATTTGGCAACCAGAATTTTGATACTTCGAGTTGCTGCTTTTTGTTTCATGATTATAGTTGTATTTTGGGATATTTTAAAAGGTTTATTCGATTTATGCCTGTCCACCTCTTAAAATATATTGATTTAATCTTCAATAATATAGATAGGAAATGACTGACGATGTCTGTGATTTTTGTAAAGGTGTAGGCTCCTCGTCTACAAATGTCTGTGTGTATTGCAATGGTACTGGTGAATGGAATCAAGCAGCTCAAGCATATGTGAAAAATCATATTTGTCAATGCATTGTGCTTGACAGAAAATTTTGCCCTGTTTGCAACAAAGCATGTCATCATGATACGACATTAAATCCAAAGCAAACTATTGACCCTGGCTATGGTGGTAATTCTGCTCCTGAAATAACTGTCATTGCATAACTTGTAAAACACAATAGTCTTTCAACGAAAATACTCACACTTCTTATAGATGAGAAATGTTCTTAAATTATGTCTGAAGGTATAGTTGTTTGCTCTTTATCATTTACTCTCATTTTGACTAACGAGGCCAGAAATTAAAATGGACAATCCAACATGTGCTCGATGTGGAAAAAATTCTTTACTAACTGATGAAGTTACGGGAGAAAATTTTTGTGGAAAATGTGGATATGTAATTACTGAAAAATCCCAAGAGTCTGGACCTGAGTGGAGATCATTCCAAAAAGATGGCGGTGCTGATCCTGCAAGAACTGGAGCTCCTTCATCACTAATGATTCATGATATGGGATTGTCTACTGTCATCAATCCTTTAAACAAGGATGCGTCAGGAAAACCTCTCTCAACATCTATGAAAAGCACTATTGAAAGATTAAGAACTTGGGATAGTCGAAGTCAAGTTCATGCTCCTGTAGATAGAAATCTAAGACAGGCATTAAGTGATTTAAATAAATTAAAAGACAAGGTTGCAATCCCTGCAAATGTTTTAGAAAAAGCAGCATACATTTACAGAAAAGCTTTAGAGAAAAAGCTTGTTAGAGGAAGGTCCATTTCTGCAATGATTGCTGCATCATTATATGCTGCATGTAGAGATACTGAAACACCTAGAACTCTCAAAGATGTTGCTGATGCTGCAAATGTAAAACGAAAAGATATCGCACGATGTTACAGATTATTACATCATGAATTGGAATTGAAAATGCCTGTAGTTGATTCAATTCAATGTATTGCAAGAATTTCAAGCAAGCTTGAGATATCTGAAAAAACAAAACGTTATGCTGTTAAAGTTCTTAAAGAAGCACAAGAGCGTAAAGAGTCTGCTGGTAAAGATCCGATGGGACTTGCTGCCACTGCCCTTTACTTGTCCTGTGTAAAGAATGGCGTGTCTATCACACAACGAGATCTTGCAGAAGCTGCAGGAGTAACCGAAGTAACTATTAGAAATCGTTACAAGGGATTAAAAGCAGAACAATCTGTAAAAGATTAATCCATTCTGTCTTGCATTGCACACATGTGTCTGCCCAGATATTATATTCTAAAATCGCCTAGTTAAAACATGCAAACAATCACACAATTAAAAATTGAAGAACCAGAAAGAAAAGAGTCTTTTCTTGAAATTCTTTCTGATAAATATTGTAGATCTATTTTAGAGGCAATTATGGAAACTCCAAAGTCTGCCATCGAAGTATCTCGTGAAAAAATTATCCCTCTGAGCACAGTTTACAGAAGAATACAACAACTGCATGATTCAAAAATGATTAGAACTTCCGGTGTAATTACAGAAGAAGGCAAAAGGTTGTTCCTTTACAAGAGTAAAATCAAAGAAGTGAATGCATCTTTTAGTGATGGGAAACTAGACGTGGAAGTCGTTTTTAACAAAAACTAGTCTTTTTAATATTTGTGCTCACTAAAATCTCCACCCAGTGCAATTGATGCAATAACGGTTGATTCTGTCGTTTGACATTTCATTTTTGAGTCTGGCAAAAATTCTTTGAATATTTCTTGTAATAGTTGCTCTGTAAATATGGACCAATTACCTCCTAATTCATGTTGAATGATGAAATGATGTAATTCTCCTTCAATTCTATGATCTGACTTCATTCCAGACGCACGGATATAATCTTCTAACGTTTCAATACATCTTTTCAAATCATATTTTCCTTTGATGAATAACACTGTGTCTTTGATTATTGGTTTTATGATGTTGATAATGCCATTAATCTCCTCTGCTGTCATTTCTATTCCCAAAGTGTCTAGAATTTTTTTTGGAACTGGAATGATGCCTATTTTTTCTGCAAATCTGTCCCATTGAACATATTTTTCTAAAATTTGTCTTGCCATGACGTTGTGAGAGATATTTTTATTCATAGCCTCTGCTTCAATCTCTTCTACTAGTTTCACTGGTAAACGATATGTCACACTACGTGTCTTTTCTTTTTTAGGAGTATGTTGTTGTCGCTTAATGGTTGAATCCATCTTACAATTCCCCTGATGAATTAAATATAAAGTTGGTTCAAAGATCATTGAAAATCTGTTCTCAAACCTGATAATCGTATTTAATTTTAAAACCCTATTTTCCCTTTTTCATTATGAGGGAATATGTGCAAACAAGCATTGATTCATTTGAGATATGGGACAATATTGCAAAAATTGTGAAAAATTCATGAAAAATCCTGACATGACTCATTGTTCAGATGAATGTCTTTTGATCTCTATGAAAAATAGCAAGTCTTTAGATGAATACGGAATTAATGCAATTACATGGGATGAAAGGTCTGATCCTTGGACTTGAAATAGAAAATCTACTTAAAGTGTAATCAAAATATCTCAAATATGGAGATAATTCCAGTTAACTATAATCTAACTTTTGAACCTGATTTAAAAAAATTCACTTTTTCTGGAAGTGAAATTATTACTGCAAACTGTAAAAAATCCACCAATCTAATAACAATGGATTGTGCTGAACTTAAAATCACTTCATGTACAGTTAAATCACAAGGAAAAATTATCAAATCTCTTCCAAAAACTAATGAGAAAAAAGAAGAATTACAAATCAAACTATCTGAAAAAATTAAAGGAACAATAACAATTGAATTAGAATTTCAAGGAATCCTAAATGATAGGCTACTAGGATTTTATCGCAGTCAATATGTCCAAAACGGTAAAACAAAATATCTTGCAACCACACAATTTGAAGCAGCTGATGCTAGACGTGCATTTCCATGTTGGGATAAACCTGAGGCTAAATCAACTTTTGATATCTCTATTATTGCAGACAATAAATTTACTGCAATTTCAAACATGCCAATTAAATCAAAGAAAAAAATTGGCACTAAAACTATTTACTATTTTTTAAAAACACCAGTCGTTTCAACATACTTGATTTATCTTGGAGTTGGGGAATTTGAATACCTTACAGGAAAGATTGGAAAAATCCAGATTAGGGTAATTACTACAAAAGGAAACAAGTCTAAAGGAAAGTTCTCCCTTGATCTAGGAAAGAAGCTTCTTACATCTTATGAAAAATATTTTGGAATAAAATATCCCTTGCCTAAATTAGATCTAATTGCAGTTCCTGATTTTGCAGCTGGAGCAATGGAGAACTGGGGTGCAATTACTTTTAGAGAGACTATTTTGTTATATGACCCTAAAACATCTTCTACCAGAACTAAACAATTCATAGCTGAAGTAATCTCTCATGAAATTGCACATCAGTGGTTTGGAAATCTTGTTACTATGAAATGGTGGAATGATTTGTGGTTAAATGAGAGCTTTGCAACTTTTATGGCCACAAAATTTGTTGACAAATTTTACCCTGAATGGGATTTGTGGAATCAATTCATAGAAGATGCGATGAATGTTGCAATGGGTCTTGATTCTCTTAAAACCACACACCCTATTGATGTTAAAGTAAATTCTCCTGCAGAAATTCGAGAAATTTTTGATGCAATTTCTTATGATAAAGGTGGTTGCATGCTAAGAATGTTGGAGCATTATGTGGGCGAACCAAATTTCCAAAAAGGACTAAAAAAATACTTGTCTGATTTCAAATATCAAAATGCAAAAGGTCAAGATCTGTGGGATGCAATTGGAAAGGCCTCTAAAATGCCTGTCTCTTCCATGGTCAATACTTGGTTAAAACAACCTGGTTTTCCATTAGTTGAAATCAATCAAGATGGCAACACTTTGAAATTAAAACAAAAGAGGTATCTCTTAGAACCTGATAAAAAATTCAGTAGGGGTTTGTGGTCAATCCCTTTATCTCTTGGATTTGAATCTGAGATTTCTAAAAAATTGTTCACTACAAAATCCACATCAATTAAACTTCCAAAGAATACATTGGCTTTTGTGGCAAATTATGGTCGAAAAGGATTCTATCGTGTAAAATATGACGAAGGAATTTTACTTGATCTGAAAATGTTGGTAGATGAAAAACGCATTCCTGCAATTGATAGATGGGCAATACAAAATGATTTGTTTTCTTTATGTGTTTCAGGAGATGAGCAAGTTAGAAACTATCTTGACTTTTCTGATGCATATTTTGAAGAAGACAGTTATCTTGCATCTGTTAACGTCGCACACAATTTAGCTTCTTTGTATTTTCGTGCATTTGATGAACCATTTGCAGAAGAGATTAGAGGATATGCAATCAATTACTTTAGAAAACTTTTGTTTAATTTAGGATGGGAGCCACAAAAGTCTGATAAACACACTGATTCATTACTCAGAGGATTTGTAATTTCTGTATTGGGAAAGATGAATGATGATGATGTAACTGAGGAAGCCCTTAGAAGATATAAAAAATTCTTAAAATCTCCTAATTCTGTCTCTCCTGATCTGATAGAACCTATTTGCTCTATTGCTGCATGGAATGGAAATACAAAAACTCATTCTGAATTGACTGGATTATACAAGAAGGCAAAAACAATGGAGGAAAAACTTCGATTTCTAGGTGCTCTGTGCGGTTTCAAAGACAAAAAATTGCTTGTCAAATCCCTTGACTTTTCTCAAACATCACATGTTCGCTCACAAAATATGCAATTACCAATTATGAAAGTTGCTGCAAATCCGTATGGTGATAAAGTCTTATGGCCCTGGCTAAAGAAAAACTGGAAGAATCTTAACAAAAAGGTTGGACATGGGAATCCTCTTTTCAATAGAATTGTGGCAAGTATTGCATCTATTGCAGACGATTCTATGGAAAAAGAAATTAAAACTTTTTTCAAAAAGAATCCTACTCCTGGAACTGAGCGAACTCAATCACAAACGCTTGAACGTATACGAATAAATTCAAAATTCCTTAGAAGAATGAGAAAAGAATTCAAAGATGGCTAAAAAACTTGGACCTCCAATATTTCTTGGAGTTTTCACCATATTGGCAATTATATTTTTGACAGGTGGTGCCTCTGATGACAAAGACATTCTTCGTCAAACATTTCTTGTTGAAGCAATTTTTTATGATGCAGGATATGTAGAAGTCTCTTATCTGGACAATTCTGGCAAAACAACTTTGGTTGTAATGGAAATTCTTGGTATGGACGAAACATTCCAAAAAACATTTTCTGATTCTGAATTTATTGAGATTGTTCCATTTACAAATGAGCCAAAATATGGCTGGGCAATTCACCCCGTTGTTTTAGAAATTGATCATGAGGAACTGGGCCATATTCAGTTAAAAACAGAAATTCATTCGGTAGGACAACCTGTCCCTCCTGTAATCTATTCTCTTCCTTAGATCGGATACAAGATTGTATTAGTATATTTTTTAATCGTTTATTTATCTAGACTTTATTTTCTGATTATGACAGTAAGTAAGAATCGAATAAAACAGGCACAAGAACTGTCTAAAAAATCACCAGCTTTCAAGAATTTCATGCGAGGATTAACTAACGAACATACCCTTTCTGATTATGCCAAATACAATTTTGACTTTATGCAGTTTCATGGTCTGGGCTATGATTTTGACGGATTAGTGAAAAATGAACCTAAAACAATATCCAAAATGATTACAGATTATCTTGATTCTTGTTTGGAAAGAGGGGTCAAGAATGCAACTCTTAGATCCTATCTGATGGGAATAGAACTAATGCTTGGACATACATCAATTGCGTTAGATGAAGCATATCTCAGACCAACTCGAGAAGTTTTGTTTTCTGAATACAAAAAGGGAATAAACGCTCTAACCCTCTTTTAATTGAAAAGGCCTCATTACTACTATGTCGATTTTGAAGCGCGACTATTTCCCCCGAGTATATAGTTAGGCGATTTATTAGTAATTAAAACACACCGAACAAACTATTAGAAGTGAAACTTATTTCCATTATTCATGCCTATAATCGTGAATTATTTGTCACAATAACATTAGTTATAATTACAAACTTTTTTCATAGAAGTTATTTGGAAATTCTCATTGATTGAGGACTTTACAGTATAATGATAGGGGGTTAATTGTTCAAGTTTTACACATACAAAGAATAAGATTAATGTCAATAGTATTGGTTTATGATTGAATCATTAACCAAACAACTAACTTGCAGTATCTATAGTTAGCATAATAGCCATTACAGCAAAAACTAGAATCGTTCCAAGATTTTAGAACTATTTCTTTTTTTATTTAATAAAATTCCCTTCCCTGTAGATTGTATTAAGAAACAATTAAGGAGATGATCTTAAGAGATCTGTACTAGAATGATAATTCTCCTTTAGAGATGTTCTATTCATCAATTAGAGCAGAAGCTACAAGAAAGGATTACTTTCCAGAAAAATATAATGTATTTCTACATTTATCATAAACATTTATGACATAATACCTTCATGCTCCATTAAATCATATTTCTTATAGTTTTTTCATAAAATATGCTCAAAATTTAAAAAAATTACATTGATGTTATATGTTGATTAAAATACATATTCCTTATTAAGATCTATATTATTTCCATATAAAATGAATATCCTAAATGCTGGAGGTGTGTTGTAATTAGGGCACTTGTAGTTGATGACGATAAAACTGTAGTGAAAAAATCATTTTCTAGAATTTCATTTTTTGTTTTAACTGCTTTATTACTTGGAGGTTTTCCAAATTATATGATGCAAGAAGCACATGCTGCAGTTGACACTTGGACTGCTCCAACTACCACCAATGTTGGAATCACCAACATGTATGGTGTATCAATGAGTAGCAGTACCAACGGAGTAGCTGTAGGGAATTCAGGAACTATAGTGTATACCAGTGACGGTGGTGACACTTGGACTGCTGCAACTACCACCAATGTTGGAACCACCTACGTGTTTGGTGTATCAATGAGTAGCAGTACCAACGGAGTAGCTGTAGGGTTATCAGGAGTTATAGTGTATACAGGAGCAGATTCAGGAGGAACTGGCGTTGCACCTGTTACCGATAACGGAGGTGGTTCACGCTGTCATGACTGTGAAGCACCAACTTTAGGTATTGATAAAAGTGGAAAACGTCTTGTAACAAACGGATTCACATACAATGGCAACTCAGTTGACGTTGAGAGATTTTTCACACCATATCCGCTAATCACTGCAAACGTTGGCCAAACAAACAAAGCTGATTTTAAGATTTATGAAAACGAAGGACCTGATAACATCAAGCACTTTTCATTTGCGTTTGGACTGGGTAAGGATCAAATAATTAGCGAAAGCAAGGCGATGATTGAACTTGATATAGACTGGGATGGAGCTGAAACGGTCACCATTACTGATCCACAAAATGCTTTGGATGATGTCAAGGTTGAAACCAGTGCTGTTTCTTGTGATGGTGATGTACGAGTTAACTGCTTGGGTGTAACAGTATATCATACGTTTCGTGCACCATTGGACTTTAACATTGTAGCAACAGATGTGTGGGATAACGGTAGAAACTCTTGGCAAAATTACTACAATCACGGAATTGAAGTTGTAGGAGAATCACTAAACCCTGCAAAAGAGCATGATGGAATTAACAGAGGTCACATTTACCATCTGACTGAAACCAGCAAGACAACTGCAGTCGATGAGTTTGGAGACAGTTGGTCACTACAATACGATACATGGGGCAAGGATTACGTTTCACCCTCGCCCAAACTAACTAGTCTTACAAATTATGAGAAATTATACGCCCTAGAAAAACTCGGAGTGATAAACGGAGAACAGTCATTTGGATATGAGCGTTATGATGTAGAGTTTGCAACATACAAGAAAGAACAGGAACTATATGCAAATCAAATACTAACTGAGATTTGTCAGAGCTGTTCAGATGAAGCATATGACAAAATAAACGACATCATACTAAACAATAACAATTATTCTCCAACTTCAAGGGCAGATGATGTCATATTGCAAGCAATGATGGTACAGGAAGAGAGCCGTGCGCAAAAATACTTGGATGAACTATTCGAGTATTACTATGGCAATACACACGGAATGCAATAGGTCGTAAATCTTAGATTCTAAACTCTTTTGAAAATTGATAATGCGATCCTTTCATAATTTTTTGCTAGGTGTAAAACGTCAAAAAGTTGACAAAAACGTAGGCGAAGTTTAAGCTATATTCCAGTATATGAAGATAAACTACAAAGAAATCCCATGATGCCCAGTGAGATTTTACAAATTTTGCCATCTCATTGGCGACAATACTGGTATAGATTAGATGCTGAAATCGTCAATCAATTCATAGAGGGAAAAATAGATTCCAACTTACAACCAATTACCTATGATGAACCCGAATCTCCAGATACGCCATTAAGCAGAATATCAAGAGAATCTGAAAGAGAACAAGACGTATTCAAAATCAATCAAGCAAAGAAAGACAAGATTAGAGCAATCGTATTAGGTGAACTAAGAGAGGATGAGGAATAATGAATTTTACTTACTGTATGAAGCCCATAGTAGGAATCAATTTCAAGGAGGAATTTACCCTACATTCTAAATAATATGAGTGTAGGAAATTATCATATCCACTAACAAGTTCACAATAAATTCTTTGATTTTAATTCAGATATGACTGCCTTAACTCCTTCTTTGTAAGATGGATATTTGAATTGATAAATTTTTGAAATCTTTTGATTAGATACCTTCATTGATGTTGTTAGTAATTTGATTAGATCCCCTCCTAACACAGCTTTTGCTAAGAAATTAGGTATATTGCCTGGATGTTTAGCATCTATCTCATCTGCAGTATAATCTACAAATTCTTTGAAAGTTGTGGGATTAGAATCTGCTACAATATATGATTCTCCAAACCCTTTGTTTTCATAAACGGCAATTGTACTTCCAACTGCATCATCCACATTTACAAAACTCTTGAAATATTTACCACCTGCAGGAAGTCGAAATGATTTTTTTTGCAATCTTTTCACCAACATTTCGTAAAACCATCCTTCGGCTCCATAAACATCGCCAAAATGCACTACAGCAAAATTCATTCCATGTTCTTTACATTTTTTCTCAAGAAATTTTTGTGCTTCTAGTCTTATTTTTACAAAATTTGTATCAGGGTTGTATGACTCTGATTCATCAATTTGATTTTTCTCAGGACTGCCATAAACCCCGAGACCTGAGATATAGACAATAGATTTTGTTTTTCCTTTAATTGAAT
>NZ_JBSWSR010000007.1:0-74163 GCF_054095695.1 Candidatus Nitrosopumilus sp. bin_6a | reverse complement strand
CAAGAACCAGTAAACCTGTTTACTGTAGTGATTGTTTCAGACAAAACAAACCACAAGATTCAGGCAATGATAGATATTCCAGAGATGATAGAGGCTCACGATATTCCAGAGATGATAGAGGCTCACGTTCATCCTCAAAAAGAGAATCTGGTAGGAATAATTCTGGATCTAGTAAGCCACGAAATGATAAATTTTTGAGAAAACAAGAAAGCTTCTTTTCTGGTGGTTCAGATAAATTTGTTGAAACTATTAAAGAAAAATTATATGAAATTTTAGGTGGAAAAATTTGCTCTAATTGTGGTTTTAAAGATGAGAGAGCGTTAGGAATTTGTCCTATATCTGAAAATGTCACTTCTGATAATTCGGGGCGTGGAGGGGATGCTGCCTCTTGGGGAAAATATATCTCAGAACCAGATCGTGCTAGAGAGGAATTAAAGGTATTTTGCCTAAATTGTAATCAAATTAGAGAACCTTTGCCAAAACGAACAGAGGTTAGAACAAAACCAAAATCAAAAAAGAGCAAATATTTTCCTAGATAGATAATAAAATCATCTTTGAGAATTTGTTAACACTTTAATTATAATTATTATTAAACAATTTCATGAATAGTGATTTCAAAGCATTAGGAATATCTCTTATTGCAGTTGTTGGAATTGTAGCAGCTTATGCTGCATTTGGTCTCTAGAATTACTCTTTGGCTATCTCTACAACATGCTCAATAATTCTAGTTGATTTTAACGTGTGTTCATTATCCAAAACTGATTGAATAAAATCTGCAAATTTTTCTACATCTTCTTCATCCTTGAGCAATATGCTATGTGCAGATTTATCTTTCAATGAAATTACTAATTCATTTTTTATAACATTCAGTATTCCTGTAATGTAAGTCTCTTTACCTTCTTTAATGAAAATGAAATTCGCTAATTTTTGAGCCTCATATTTGTCGTCACATGTAATGCTTATTTTCATTTATTCTCAAAAAGGAATTGGTCAATTTGGTCTCTAGCTTTTTCTCTATTTTCTTGGTGAACTTTTAGAAATGCATTAATTTTTTCAATCAAAATTGCTTTTAATTCACCTGAAAGTAATTTTCCGGATTTATAATCTTGATAAATTGTTTTTAATTTATTATCATCTGGCTCAAAAAATATTCTGAGATATTGATATGATACATCAATATCTGGATTCCCTCCTAGTTTTCTATGTTGTTCAAGATCAGGTTGTCCTCCTGAAAATGCATGCTTGTTAATTTTCTTTTTAACGACATCTGGAGAATCTGTTGTGTATATTGTTCCATTTTCAGCTGATGCTGACATTTTCCCACCAGGCCCTTCTAAACTAGGAATCATGATGTTATGAATTAATGCTGGTTTCTGTTTTCCAATTTTTTGTGCAATATCTCTAGTTAATCTAAAGTGAGGATCCTGATCAACTCCTAATGGAATAAGGACTGGTTTATCTTCAATAAAACAAGGCGCTGATTGCAATGATGTGTAAAAAATCATTCCAATGTTTGTATCGTTTGTAAATCCAAATGTTGCTTTTGTATTTGAAAAATTTATTTTCTTTGCAACTTGAGCTGCAATTGGATATAATGTTTGAATATTTCTTGTGTTGATGATAATTTTTGTTTTTTCCGGTTTGAATCCTAATGCAATAAAATCTAATGCATTTTCAAATGCAAATTTCTTTGTTTCTTCTAAAGTAAGGTCTGGTTTTGAATAAAATTTTTCATCATCGGTAAGCTGAAAGTACATATTAACATCAAACTTTTCTTGCAACCATTTTGCAAACATCCATGGTACTAAATGTCCAATATGGGTATGTCCTGAAGGGCCTCTTCCTGTATATAGGAAAAATTTATTCCCTTTTTCATATTCGTCTACAATTCTATTCATTTCTCTATGGGAAAAGAAAATGCCTCTTCTTAACATAAAATGATCTTCACCCGTAATTCGCTTGATCTTCTCTAGTAATTCTGATGAAATCTTTTCAGTTCCAAATTGCTTGATTAACTTATCATAGTCTATATCGCCTTCTACATGCCAAGGAGTTACAATAAAGTCGTTAGTCGACATTCATCTTGACTTAAGTTAAGGTTTAAAAAGTCTTTTTCGAATTCTTTGCTGTTGTCGCAAGTTTTTCATGAGATTGAAAAAAAAATTATTACTTCTTTAAGAGATAATCCCAAACAAACACCTGAATCTTTAGAAAAATCTACCCAACTTTTACCTGATCAAATCAGAAGAGGAATTGAGTGGTTAAGATTAAAAGAACTTGCTATTGTTACTGAATCTCAATCAAGTGTAATCAGTTTAGGAAAAAATGGACTTGAATCTCTTCAAAAAGGATTACCTGAAAGAAGATTGCTAGAGTTACTCAAAACTGGACCAAAAAAATTATCTGACTTACAAAAAGAGTTAGGGTTTGTTTTTGGACCTTCAATGGGATTAGCTAGAAAAAATAATTGGGTTGAAGCATCATCTGATCAAATTTCTATTAAAAATCCTCCATCTGAACTTCCAGGCGAAAAAACTCTCAAACTTGTTGGAAACGAAAAAATATCCAAAGACAAACTTGATGATGCTGATTTATCTGGACTTTTAAAAAGACCTGATTTTATTATTGAAGACGTTATAAAATCTAAAGAAATCTCTTTGTCTGATTCTGCAAAATCTATAGAACTTTCTGATACTACAGGAGAAATTGATGTTGAAGCTAAAGTTCCAGAAGTATTTGTTGCAAGAACTCATCCTCTAAAAGATACGATAGATGAAATACGTGAAATCTTTGTTACATTAGGTTTTTCAGAAATTTTTGGAAATATGACTCAATCAAGCTTTTGGAATTTTGATGCTTTGTTTACTCCACAAGATCATCCTGCAAGAGAATTACAAGATACATTTTACCTAGATAAAATAAATGCCAAAAAAATTGGAACCTCTGAACAAATCAAAAAAGTTTCTGAATCTCATAAAAAAAATTGGAGATATCAATGGGATATCAACGAAGCAAAAAAGATGGTTTTGAGAACTCACACAACTTGTGTCACCATCAAACATTTGGCTGAAAATAAACCTGATGAGGCACGAGTTTTCTCATTAGGTCGTGTTTTTCGTAATGAAAAAGTTAGTTACAAACATCTTGTTGAATTTAACCAAATTGAAGGAGTTGTAATAGGTAAAGATGCATCTTTAAGAAATCTGATGGGAATTCAAAGAGAATTCTACAAACGAATCGGAATAACCAAAATAAAATTTTGGCCAACCTTTTTCCCTTACACTGAACCTTCTTTACAGACTATGGTATACAATGAAAAATTAGGAAAATGGATTGAGTTGTTTGGAATGGGTATTTTTAGACCCGAAGTAACAAAACCTCTTGGAATTACTAAGCCTGTTTTAGCTTGGGGTGGAGGTATTGAAAGAATTGCTATGCTAAAATATGATCTTGATGATGTTCGGGAATTTTATAACAATAATCTAGGTTGGTTGAGGAGTGCTACAAAATGCCAGTAGTTGAACTGTCTTACACACGACTCCAAAAGTTAGTAGGCAAAGTATCCAAAAAACAAATTTCTGATTCTTTACCCTTTCTTGGATTGGATATTGAATCTGAAGATAAAGATCTAGTAAGAATAGAATACAGTCCTAATAGACCAGATTATTCTACTGATTTTGGAATTGCTCTTGGTCTACAAGGTTTACTTGGAATTAAAACTGGTACAGTAAAACTCAATATTAAAAAATCTAACAAATTTCCGATTTCTGTAAAATCTGGGGTTTCAAAGATAAGACCTTTTGTTACTGGTATTGTTGCTAAAAATGGAAAAATTGACGATAAAACAATTAAACAATTAATGACAATGCAAGAAGATCTTCATTTTGGAATTGGAAGGAAAAGGAAAAAATCTTCAATTGGAATACATGATTTAGACAAGATTTCATTTCCTCTAGTTTATACCACTACAAATAGAAATCATAAATTCATTCCATTAAATTCTGAACAAGAAATTCCTATTTCTGAAATACTTGTAAATACAGATGTTGGTAAAGATTATGGTTCTTTGCTTGGGCAATCACCACATGTGCCTATAATCTTCGATGAAAATCAAAATACGGTCTCATTTCCTCCTATAATCAACGCTGCAATCACAACAGTCACCACCAAAACAAAAAATCTCTTTGTTGAGGTAACTGGAATCAATAAAGATGATGCTGAAGACATGCTTGCTGTTGTAGCAACAATTTTACAAACTGCTGGATTTACTCTGGAATCTGTAAAGATTTCTGGCATGAAAAATTCAACTCCAAAATTGGAACAAAAGAAAATTTCAGTAAATTCGTCATTGATTAATCAAATTCTAGGTTTGAATCTTAACACTACTAAAATAATTTCATCATTAAAAAAATCTCGATTGGATGCATTTTCTAAAGGAGCAAACATTGTTTGTACAATTCCTGCATACCGATTTGATATTTTTGGACCTATGGATCTAGTAGAGGAAGTTGCTTTAGGATACGGAATCCAAAATCTTGAACCTACATTATCTCCTTCACAAACTATTGGAAAAACTAATCCTGTATCACTACAATTAAAATCCCTTGATCAAACAATGGTTGGACTTGGATATCTTGAAGCTTTGAATTCAAGTTTGACTAGTAAGCGAGTATTATATGATATGGTGAATAGAGATTCGTCAAAAATTATTTCTGTATTGGATTCAAAAAGTCAAGAACACACAATTCTACGTGATTCAATACTTCCTGGATTGATTGAAAACCTTTCAAGAAATATACATGAATCTTACCCCCAAAAAATGTTCGAGACTGGAACTGTTTTTACTCTTGAGGATCCTATATCTGAAAAAATTAATTGTTCTGGAATTAGTGCTCATAAGGATGCAAATTTTACTGAAATAAAATCAGTTATTCAATCTGCACTAAAAATTGGATTTGGGATTCAAATTGAAACAAAAACTACTACAAATCCTACTTTTGAAGAAGGGCATTGTGCATCAATAATTTTCAATAATGTGCCTATTGGAATAATTGGAAAAATTAATTCAAAGATTATTGAAAATTATAAAATTCGAGTTCCTGTAGTCGGATTTGAAATATCTCTGTCCGAATCAATACTAAAAAACCAAAATTGATTATTTCAAAAACCGTTTCTTGGTGAATTATTTCCTCAATGGTTTTTAGTAGGAGTAATTCTATAATTAATCGCCCAAGAGCAGGCATGCAGACGGATTAGGATGAGTCGATCGTGATGATACCAGTGATTTCTAATTCACCCAGGTGTGCTACATTATGGGCAACCCCGGTTTTAGAACGCGAGGAGGCGTATGGCTATGACCGATGATTTTGTGCGAGTCAGAACCGGGGAACATTTCTATTTTCAAAACCATTAAACCTGATAATTATACAGAAAATTAAATGGTGAATTATTGGTTAGCAAAACAAGAACCAGGTGGTCCTCGAGGATATAGTTTTGAACAACTAAAAAAAGACAAAACCACTGTCTGGGATGGTGTACACAATAATCTTGCACTAAAACATATGAGGGAAATGAAACCTGGCGATCTTGTTTTATTTTACCACACTGGTGATGAAAGACAAGCTGTAGGAATTATGGAAGTTACTTCAAAACCCTATTCGAATCCAAAAGAAGATGTTGAACGTTTTATCGTAATGGATGTAAAATATAAAAAATCTCTAAAAAAACCGGTCACTCTTGATGAATTGAAAAAAGAGAAAAAATTCAAAGATTGGGAACTAATTAGAATATCAAGACTATCTGTAATGCCTGTTCCAAAGCCAATTTGGGATATGATTATCAAGATGTCTCAAACCTGACTATGATCGGTTTATTGATATAGTCGATTTATTTAATTTCTGTATGGCAACAGCTTATGTTTTAATAAACTGTGAACTAGGTTCTGAAGAAGCTATTATTCAGCAACTAAAGAGCTTGGATGGTGTTAAGGAAGTTCATGGAACTTTCGGTGCATACGATATTTTGGCCAAGATCGAATCTGATACTGTTGAAAAACTAAGAGAAACAATTACTTGGAAAATCAGAAAAATTGAAAAGATTCGTTCAACTCTTACCTTGATGGGTATTGAAGGTCAAACATAAACACCCTTTTTTCTTATTATGATTCTACATTTTATTTTTGTAGTACCTGAAGAAGATCGTGAGAAACGACAATTTGAATTTGAATACGTAAAGAAAATGAGCAAATTTTATCAGGTTTGGTTAAAAGAGAAATTTGGTAAAGACTATGAAATTCAATGTGATGAGATGATAACATCTCCTAGAAGTATTCTTCAACGTCTTGATACTCATACATTAGTACGTGATCATCAACAAAGAGGAAAAGACATTTTTCATTTCTATTTGACTCACTTCAAACCTTGGTGGACTGATTGTACTTGTGAAGGATATCATGCTGAAAATTTTGGCATGGTGTTTTGGCAATCTCCGAAACAATCCGATGATACATTATTTCTTGCAGAAAAAAATTGTACTACTGTATCCCATGAATTACTTCATGAAATGTTGAGACTCAAAGGACATAAAAAATTCATTCAAGAAGTACATGATGTATGGACTAAACATCTTTTTGAACAATTAGAATTTGAACAGTATGGTGAAGATTTTAAAAAAACTGATGGTAAACCAATGTTTTTAACAATGGATACTACACAATTTAATTTATAATAAAAATTTTCACAATTAACATTTTGTAACTGAATAAATGTTATTTTCAAAGTTTGCCGTTTTGAAATCTAATTTATTTTCAGGATCATCGTCTCTTGACTTGCTTAATGTTTCAAGTTCTACCAATGCATCTCCTCTAAAACCTACAGAAGAACCATAAATTCCATCAGTTAACATTGTTCCATGATCTCCTTTTTTGATATCATCAACCATGTCATAAAATCTAGCCGTCTCTTTTTTGTTTACTGGGTTTCCAGTTGCTTTGTTATATGCAACTGCTATGTACATCCCATTATTTTTTACTGCAACAGGAACTTTGTGATTTTTGCCTGATGCACCTGGAATTGTATCATTAACTATGACTTCACATTTATGATACATGCTTGATACATATGCGAAGAATCTGTATTGAGCATATTTTCCTGCAGCATCTTCTTCGCAACCAACAAAGACTTTATGTAATAATTCTAAAGCATCATCATTCATACTTTGTAATCTGTCATCAATTCTGCCTCTTTCAAGTAGTTCCGATTTACACTCTTTTGCAACTAAGACTAGGATAAAATCTGGTAAATTATAATTTTTAAGAGCTGCAACAAATGCTCCAGCTTGTGACATGCCAAACTTTGGGAATCCTTTATTGACCATAGTTATACCTCACTTTAGAAAATCTAACGCCTACTAACACTGTATTAAAAAGCCGCTTTTGGCTTATAATTGTTAAGAATTATCTTTCCAATCGAACTAATTTTCTTGATTTTTAAATTGTAAATATTAAATTCAGGGTCAATTCATGGTTTTTGTGGAAATTGATACTACTCCTGAACTTGTTTCTAATGTCTATTTGAAATTAAAAGAAAACATTGTAAAATACAGAAATGTTGTTGGCAGACCTCTAACTTTAACTGAGAAAATATTATCTGGCCATCTCAACAAAATTGATGACACTGTTTTCACTGGTGGAAAAGATTATGTCTTTTTGAAACCTGATAGAGTTGCATTACAAGATGTTACAGGCCAAATGGTAATGCTTCAATTCATTCAAGCCGGACTCAAACAAACCTCTCTTCCTACAACTGTACATTGTGATCATCTCATTAGAGCTGAAGTCCAAGGTGATATTGACATGAAAGTTTCTCTTAATGAAAATAGCGAAGTCTTCAAATTTTTACAATCAGCTTGTGCAAAACATGGTTGTGGATTTTGGAAACCTGGTGCTGGTATTATTCATCAAGTAGTTCTTGAAAATTATGCATTTCCTGGAGGATTGATGATTGGTACTGATTCTCATACTCCAAATGCTGGTGGCCTTGGAATGATTGCAATAGGTGTTGGTGGATTAGATGCAGCTGAAACAATGGCTGGTATGCCTTGGGAGTTATTATATCCTAAAAAAATGGGTGTTAAACTTACTGGAGAACTAAACGGTTGGACTGCACCTAAAGATATTATTTTAAAAGTTGCTGATGAATTAACTGTATCTGGAGGAACAAATGCTATTGTTGAATACTTTGGACCTGGAACAAAATCTATCAGCTGTACTGGAAAGGCAACCATTACTAACATGGGAGCTGAAATTGGAGCAACATGTTCTATCTTCCCATATGATGAAAGAATGGAAACTTATCTAAAATATACAAGCAGATCTGAAATAGCAGAATTAGCAAATCAAAACAAAGAATCCCTTGTAGCTGATCCTGAAGTTGAATCAAACCCTGAAAAATTCTTTGATAGAGTAATTGAAATTAATCTGTCTACATTAGAACCACACATTGTAGGTCCTCATACTCCTGATTTGGCAAGAACAATTTCTGAATTATCTGATAATGTAAAATCAAATAATTATGTTGATCCAATCTCTGTTGCACTAATTGGAAGTTGTACAAACTCGTCTTATGAAGACATGTCAAGAGCTGCAAGCTTGGCTGAACAAGCAAAAGCTAAGGGAATTAAAGCAAAAATTCCTTTACTTGTAACTCCTGGATCTGAACAAATTCGTGGAACTATAGAACGTGATGGACAGATGGATTCTCTAAAAGATATTGGTGCAACTGTATTAGCAAACGCCTGTGGTCCTTGTATTGGTCAATGGAACAGACCTGAATTAGAAAATGATGAACAAAATACTATCGTCACTACATTTAACAGAAACTTCCCTGGAAGAAATGACGGACATAGAAGCACTCTGAATTTCATTGGCAGTCCTGAAATGATAATTGCATTAGCATTGGGTGGAAAACTATCGTTTAATCCATTAAAAGATGAACTTACTGCATCTGATGGAACAAAATTCAAACTTGAGCCACCTAAACCGGCACCAGAAGTTCCATCTGAAGGTTTTATGAGACCTGAAGGAATTTTTGTTGCACCGCCAGAAAACTATGATGATGTTGAGGTAATCATTGATCCTAATAGTAAACGATTACAAAAATTAGAACCATTTTCAAAATGGGATGGAAATGACTTTGAAGAACTTCCAATTATGGTAAAAGCCAAGGGAAAATGTACAACTGACCATATCTCTCCTGCTGGTGCATGGTTGTCCCTTCGTGGACACTTGGATAATCTCAGTGATAACATGTTGCTTGGTGCAGTTAATGCATTTAATGACGAAGTTGGAAAAGGCAAGAACGTTCTAAACAATGAACTTGAATCATTTTCAAAAATTGCAAGGCAGTACAAAGAAAAACAGATGAGATGGGTAATCATTGGAGATAACAACTACGGTGAAGGGAGCAGCAGAGAGCATGCAGCAATGACTCCGCGATACTTGGGATGTGCTGCAGTGATTACAAAGAGTCTTGCAAGAATTCATGAAACCAATTTGAAAAAGCAAGGTCTGTTGGCATTGACATTTAGCAATCCTGATGATTATGAAAAAATCCTAGAAGATGATAAAATCAGTCTAGTTGATTTGAATAATTTACAACCTGGAAAACAAGTCAAATGCATCATTACTCACAATGATGGAAACAAAGAAGAAATCCTGTTAAATCACTCTTACAATCAAGCTCAGATAGAGTGGTTCAAAGCAGGTTCTGCTCTTAATGTTTTGAGAAATAGATAATAAAATAATGGTGGGCCCAGACGGATTTGAACCGACGACCGATGGTTTTGGAGACCATCGTCCTACCAGGCTAGACTACAGACCCACAAGAATCGAAATATTCTGCTTGAATTTTAACTATTACTAAGATTTATTTGCAAATTGGCAGTATTTGCAGTAAAATGGTAAAACCCGTTTACTTGGTACTAGGTGCCATCCCTGTAATTGCATCTCTTTTACTTGTAACTCCATTATTGCTAAAAAATGAAATTCCTACATCAGCTGCAAACTATACTGATAATGTTGAAATTGAATACACTAAACATCAATTAAAGAAAATCTCTTACGGTGTAACAGAAAGAACTGGAGCACAAAAAACTGAGATTCTTTACATCAAAAATGATGGTGAACTAAAATATTCTGTAACCGAAAATGGTTATCTAAAACCAGATGTACGCTCACAATTAGATGAAGCAAAGCTAAACAAGATCAAAGCTTTGATCAAAGAAACTGGTTTTATTGCAATTCCATCTGAATCTTTTCCAGTAATGGAGAATGTAACTGAATATCAAAAATCAAATGTTAAAGTGACTCTTAATGGAAAAGTCAATCAAATCCATTGGCCACAACAAAATGCAACTGAAGGTTTTATCCCTCCCATTATCACTATGGTTGAATCTGAACTAGATCAGATTATGTCTGAATTTAGTGAATAGATACAAATAGTCTCTAGGAAAAATTAGGACATGTTACCGTTATCTGGTGAGCGAAAAGATGCTAAAGGAATTATTTCTGACAAAATAAACTCCATTGATACTTTACGTGGTTCTTCTACTGTTAAACGAGGTTTTGCTCATATGTTAAAAAATGGGGTTGTAATGGATGTTACAACTGTAGAACAAGCACAAATTGCTGAAGAAGCTGGTGCAGTTTCTGTAATGGTTTTAGACAAGCTTCCATCCGAAGTTAGAAAAGCTGGTGGAGTTGCACGAACTGCTAGTATTAGAATTATTGAAGAGATTATGGATTCAGTAACCATTCCTGTTATGGCTAAATGTAGAATTGGACATGTCAATGAAGCACTAGTTTTACAAGAAACCGACGTTGATATGATTGACGAGTCTGAAGTTTTAACACCTGCTGATGAACTTCGACATATTTGGAAATGGGATTTCACAACCCCTGTTGTTAATGGTGCAAGATCATTGGCTGAAGCCTTGAGAAGAATTGAAGAAGGTGCTTCAATGATTAGAACAAAAGGTGAACCTGGAACAGGAAATGTTGCAGAAGCAATCAAACATATTAAAAAAGTAAATGATGAACTAAGAACCATAAAATCAATTTATGATTCTGGAGATAATCAAGATTTAGTTAGAATGGCAAGAGAATTCAAAGTATCTTATGATATTGTTGAGCAAACTGCAAAACTTGGAAGATTACCTGTTGTAAATTTTGCAGCTGGTGGAATTGCAACACCTGCAGATGCCGCATATCTGATGTCACTTGGCTGTGATGGTATTTTTGTCGGTTCTGGAATTTTTAATTCTGATGATGCAAAAGAACGAGCAAGAGCTATAGTTTTAGCTACAACATTTTGGAATGAATCTGATAAAGTCAAAGAGGCACAAAAAATGATTGATGAAAGACAGTCTATGATTGGATTAGATGTAAACACTCTTGAATTACGTATGCAAGATCGTGGAGGCTCTGCATGACTCTAAAACTAGGAGTTTTAGCAATTCAAGGCGATGTTGCTGAAAATGTATCTTCTTTGGAGGATTCTGTATCTGAACTAAATCAGGATGCAACTGTAAATGTTGTAAAAACTCCTAAGGAAATAGCCGAGCTTGATGGTCTGATTATTCCTGGAGGAGAAAGCACCACAATCGGGCAATTATCACTAGTAAATGGTTCTTTGAAAGAGATTAAACAGAAAGTTGAATCAGGAATGCCTGTTTTGGGAATATGTGCAGGAATGGTACTACTCGCAAATAATGCTAGTGACAAAGTTGTAGGCAAAATTGAGCAACCTCTTTTTGATTTTCTAGATGTTGATTTAGAGAGAAATTCATTTGGAAGACAACGTGAATCCTTTGAGGCTAATATTTCACTTGACACTATTGGCATTTCAAATTTTAATGGTGTCTTTATTCGTGCACCAACAATAACTACTGTTTCAAATGACATTGAAGTTCTTGCAAAATTAAACGAAAAAATTGTTGCAATCAAAAAAGGCAACATTATTGGAACTTCATTTCATCCAGAACTGACAGAAGATTTAGCAATTCACAAATATTTTGTAAACCTAGTTAAAGATACTAAAAATTAGGCTTGTCTTTACGGAACTAAAAGATGGTAGCTAAATCACCTAATCAATATGTCCTTCGTGTGTTCTTATTTTCTAACATCCAAAGTTACGACAATTTCTGTCTGATCCTTATCAAGGTCATCATCTAATGTGATTTTTTTATCAACAAGTTTGAATTCGTCTATCAAAGAACCATCTTCATTAAATGTTCTAACTAGTTTGCTTTTTGGAAAAACAGATACATCACTAGCATCACGATATACTTTAATCGATTCGCCGTTTTTTATTATGATTTTCAATTCATTCACCTATGAGAAAATTAGATTATAAAAAGTACGATTTTATTGTTATGCGTAAAAATCTCATAATTCTATCTAAAATACTAGAATCAAATGACTATTATCGTTTTTAATCAAATTTCCAAATCTATGTAATTTCTCACTCGTGACTAAATACATCCATCTCTAATCTCGAAATGGGAGTAGTCTCCGTGGACTTGAACAATCATATCTAAATTTATTCTAAATTATGCATAGATTTCAAATCTTTTTTGAATTCTGATAAACTTTCGGGAATATCTATTTTGATTGAATCTTTCAATGAGAGATTCTGAGATTTTTTCTCATTCCATACTTTGGAATTAAATTCTGAAATCTCTTTTGTGATGCTACTTTTATCTTCTTTATCTTCTGGAATGACTTGTTTTTCTTTGTGAATACTGTCTTTTGAATACAATTCTTTCCAAAGATGTTCTGTGATAAATGGAGTGATTGGTGCTAATAATTTCAAAATTGTTGACAATGTTTTATGAAGTGTAAAAATTGCACCGTCTCTTTCTTCATCAGAAAATTCAATTCCATATGCACGTGCTTTGACCATTTCAATATAATGAGCAGCAAATACATTCCATGTAAATTCTCTAATTGCAATTGCTGGAATGAAAAAGTTGTATACATCATATCCTTTTTTGCATTCTTTGACTAATTTGTCTAATTCTGCTAAAATCCATTCATCAGATGCTGAAAGTTTTCCTGATTCAATTACTGGAAAACTCGACAAAAATCTTGACACATTCCATAATTTACTGAGGAATTTTTTTGTTGATTCAATTTTTTGCTCGTTACATCTGAAATCATATCCGTGATTGATTTCACTAGCACTCCAAAACCTAAAAGTGTCTGCACCTAATTTTTCAATTACAGGTAAAGGATCTATTGCATTACCTTTACTCTTACTCATTTTCATTCCTTTTTCATCAAGACCATATCCCATTATCCAAGCTTCAGACCATGGTTTTTCTCCAGTCAGTTGCTCACATCTAAGAAGTGTATAGTATAACCATGTTCTAACAATGTCTTTTGCTTGAGGTCTAATTGATGCAGGGTATACTTTGTTGAAAAATTCATCATCTCTGTTGAATTTACTAATGAAAAGTGGAGATACACTGGAATCCATCCATGTATCAAAAGTTCTTTCCTCTCCTACAAATTCAGTGGAATTGCATTTAGTGCAATTGCTGATTGGACATTTTTCCTCCCAAGGTCTGTAGTATTTTCCAGGCTCTGGAACATGGGGTTCTGAGCAGTCTTTGCAGTACCATATGGGAATCTCAGTACCATAGTATCTTCTTCTGGATATTGGCCAGTCGATATTGATGGATTCAAGCCAATTCATAAGAATTTGCTTGTGCATTGATGGATGAAATGTAATTTCTTGACCTAGTTTTTTGATTTTCTCAACTGCATCTTTTT
The DNA here is from genome assembly GCF_054095695.1 of Candidatus Nitrosopumilus sp. bin_6a. NCBI lineage: Archaea > Thermoproteati > Nitrososphaerota > Nitrososphaeria > Nitrosopumilales > Nitrosopumilaceae > Nitrosopumilus > Candidatus Nitrosopumilus sp. bin_6a. The sequence goes on along the minus strand of NZ_JBSWSR010000007.1, from coordinate 60,332 downwards.
GTTTTAGATAATATTCCTCCATTGGAATGATTTCAATTGGAGTTTTACTTCTCTCTGATACTGGTGTTCTGTGAACAATATCTTCAACTTTATCTAATAATCCTCCCGTCTCTAAATCTTCTATGATTTTTGTTCTAGCTTGTTTTGGTTTTAGTCCTGTATATTCTCCTGCGACTTCAGTCATTCTTCCATCTAATCCAATTGCAACAATCTCTTCTAATTCCAATTCTCTAAATAATGCCACATCATTTTGATCACCATAACTACATACCATAACAGCACCTGACCCAAACTCTTGTTGAGCAGAATGATGTGTTCTTAATTCTACTTCTGCATTAGTGATTGGAACAATTACCTTCTTCCCGATATATTCTGAATATCTTTCATCATCTGGATTTACAATGATTGTTCTACATGCACAAAGTAACTCTGGCCTTGTACTTGCAATGATGATCTCTTTGTCTGTATCTTTGATTTTGAATTTCATATACGCTAGTTTTGTAGCCAAGTCTTCATACATGATTTCTGCATCAGCAATTGTTGTACCTGACACCCAATCGTAATTATTTGGTCTATTTGCTAGATAGACTTGTCCCTTTTTCCATAATTCGATAAATGTTGATTGTGTAAGTGCTCTGTATTCTTTTGAATCTGTTCTGTAATAGTGTGCAAAATCTCCACTGATTCCCAGACTCTTCATAATTAGAATCATTTCTGCCTCCAAATCGTCTAGCGCTTCTCTGCACAGATTTAGAAATTCTCCCCTTTCTGTTTCCCTCATTCTGATTTTGTGTTTTTTCTCAGTGTATAGCTCTACTGGCAGTCCGTTTCTATCGATTCCTATTGGAAAATAGACGTTTTTCCCTGCCATTCTTGCAGTACGTGCAATCATGTCAATTTGTGAGTAATGGGCTGCTGCACCAATGTGCCATGGTCTGCCTGAAGGATATGGAGGAGGTGTATCTATTGTATAGTTATCTTCTTGAGGTGTAAAATCATAAATTTTTTCTTCTTCCCATTGACGAAGAATTTTCTTCTCTAACTCTGGATTCCATGCTTTTTCTGAGATTTTGGGTTCCATTTCTTAATTATCTTTCAATGTTTGAAATAATATGAGATCCTTTGTTATAACCCTCATAGATGTAAACACCTACTGCTTCAACATTTGATGGCATTTTTGGTACTAGTAATTTGATAATTTCACTTGAAAGATTTTCAACTGTAGCTTCTCCTTCTAGTAGATATGTGGTATTTTTAGGAACTTGTAAATCAAACATTCCTTTAGGCCCTTCAAATTGAATATGATAATGTGAATCATCTTCTTTTTGTAAATATTTTCTATTAATGAAAAATTTATGATCAAATACATTTACGACTTCTTTGATAATTTTTTTAGCCTCACCAAAATCTAAAAGAAGATTGTCTTTCATTTGTCCCACTAATTCTACCATTACAGAAGATGTATGTCCGTGTAAGATGGAGCATTTTTCGACTAATGGAAGTATATGCGCATAATCAAATGAGAATGAAGCATCTTCTAGAAATATGGAACCTGTTTGTGGTGTTTTATCATAAAATACAATATCCTGTAATTCTTTAATCTGTGCAACATATTTTGCATGCCCTATGGCCATTATCTTATTTTCAGGAAAATCTTCTTTGATCTGCTTGTATTTTTCAATGTCTTCATCTGTGTCAATTACTTCGATCAATCCTTTTTCTGTTTTGAAATCAACTATCACATCAATTCCATTCTTTAGTGTGACTTTGTGATTGTATTCATAATCTTGTTCGAGGAATGTGAGCATCTGTGCTACTGTTAGCTCTGTTCTAGTTTTAAGTAAATTTCCCTTTTTATCGATATATCTAAAATCTGAATCTAAAATTGTAGGACTTGTAGCCATGTGAAGTCATCTGACTATAGATATAATATAAATTCTGTAATGAACGAGCCTGAAATTCTTCAACATTTCTATGCTAAAGAATTTAAAATTTTGGCCAGATTGATATCATTTTTTGTAATTCCTCCCGCATCATGAGTTGTCAATTCTACTGTGATTCTATTATACACATTAAACCACTCTGGATGATGATTCATTTTTTCTATCTCCATCGCTGCTCTGGTCATAAAGCCAAATGCTTGATTAAAACTATCAAATTCAAATTCTTTGTGTAGTTTTTCATTAATGAGATTCCATCCTGGAAGGTTTTTTAGCTCTTCCTTGATGTCTAGTTGTGATAAACGCATTATGTTGTATTACATTTAATGTTAAATTAAAAGATTGATTCATTACCCTTTGTGGGATATAAGATGTAGATATGAACGAAATGAACACAAAATTATTTGAACATATCAAAAACTCTATTTCTGAAACTGTCAAAGTAAATAAAATAGGAATTGCTTTTTCCGGAGGAGTTGACAGTACATTAATTTCAAAAATTTGCTCAGACATGGGATTTGATGTGACATTATTAACAATCGGTTTTTCTGAATCCCATGATATCTTGTTTGCAAAACATGTTAATGAATTTCTAAAATATCAACATCATGTTTTAGAAATTGATCCAGATACTTTTCCAAATGTTTCTTTGAAAATCAACCAAAAAATAAAAACTGATAATTTGTCTTGGAATGAGAATTGTATTGCATTTCATTACGTCTCAAAACTTGCAAACTCTTTAGATCTAGACACAGTAATAACTGCAAATGGGATTGATGAATTGTTTTGCGGATATAATGCATACAGAGAAGCATTCTCTGGAGGAGAGTCTCAAATCAATGAATTGATGCTTGCCAAATTAGATAACGAACTTAAAATGATGAAGGCAGTCAATCTAATTGCATCTGAGTTCGGCGTAAAAATTCTTCAGCCTCTTCTGTCACCAAAATTCATCGAGTATGCAAAAACGGTTCCAATGTCTGAAAAAATTCATGACTCTGAGGATCTATATCGCAAACACATTATTCGAAAATTAGCCAGCGAAATAGGTGTCCCTGAACTCTCTTGTACAAAACGGAAAAAAGCATTACAGTATGGCTCTAAAATTCACAAGGCTTTGCTAAAAACTAGATGAATTTCTGAACTGTTTTCTTTACTGATTTCTCTACATTACTAATAATTACAGGTGACGCACCAAGGTGTTTTTCTGGTGAGAAAATTGCATCGATTTCTTTCTCTGTTAGTTTTGAGGAGAATGCTTTATCCTTTTTGATAGCGTCCTTGTAAAATATTCCCTTATCATTTGCTTCAAATGCAACTCTTTGAACGTCTCTATATGCAACAAATCTTGGAATACCTTTTTTGATTAATGCTTCTAAAACAAACTCTGCAAAGATTTGTCCCTTTGTGATGTAAAGATTATCTACAATTCTTTTTTCATTTACCATCAAATTAGAAATAATTCTAGTCATAGTTTCTAGCATTTCATCAACTAGAATGGACACAGTTGGAATTACAAATCTTTCATTGGCTGAATTTGAAAGATCTCGTTCATGCCACAATGGAATATTTTCAAATGCAACTGCAACTTGACTCCTTACAAGTTTAGATAATGATGATACTCGTTCGCTCTTAATTGGATTTCTTTTCACTGGAACTGCACTACTTCCCATCTGACCTTTTTTGAATTGTTCTGCAACTTCACCAATTTCGGTTCTTTGCAAATTCCTAATCTCTATGGCAATTTTTTCTAAGGTTGCACCAATTAATGCCAATTCAAATACATATTCAGCGTATCTCTCTCTAGGTACAACTTGTGTTGTTACCTCTGCTGGAAATAGTTTTAATCGCTTTGCAGCTCTTTTTTGTACTTCAAGTGATCTTGCACCCATGAGTGAGCCTGTACCAACAACACCTAATGTCTTGCAAATCAAAATTCTTTTCTTAATCTCTTCAATTCGTTCTACATGCTTTGCCATTTCTGCAGCCCAATTTGCAAACTTTAATCCAAATGAAATGATACTTGCATGCTGACCATGTGTTCTGCCAACTGCTGGAATTTTTGCATGCTTTACTGCTTTGCTTGCAAGGATTGATGCTATCTTTGCAACTTTGGGCTCAATGATCTGTAATGCATCCCTCATTTGCATTGAATTACTGGTATCTACTAAATCATTACTTGTAAGACCATAATGAATCCAAGGTCTTGCATTTTTACTACATTTCTCACTAAGTGATTCTACCAATGCTGCAGTGTCATGATCACTTTTTGCTTCTAACTGCTTGATTCTTTTTGCAGTAATTTTTCCAGATGTTGCAGCTCTGTGGATTTCTTTTCCAATACTTTTTGATATCATTCCTATTTCACTTTGGGAGATGGCTGCAGCTCCTTCAATTTCTAATTGATAATCTACTTTCTTTTGTTCACTGAAAATATCCATCATTTCTTTTGTGCCGTAACGACCGTTATCAATAGGTAGAATTGCCAATATTTTTGGTCTTTATACATCGAAAATAAATCTACTCATCAAATCTGAACTTAATCTACTCGGTCTCTTAGTTCATGACAATCACAAAGACAGCCTTTTTGACATTTCATACGTTTACAATCTGAGCAAACTTTCTTTCTCCAATAGGGTGCAGTATTCATTTCAATACCTTTGTGTTACCTTGAAAGTTTTTCTTTTCACTTGAAGAAGAATTTTAATCAGATACAATGTCCAAATCCCCATTAAAATATAATATAAAATACTCACATCAGGAGCATCTGGAATTTCTTTCGGTTCTTCTTCTACAGGCATATCAAATGGTGGCATATAGACAATTCCAAGAAATACGGGGATTGCTACTAGAACAAGAATTGGTAATACCATGATTTCTAATTATATGGACTATAATTTGTATAAATTTTTGCCACAGAGTGAAAATACATATCTCTCATATCTTCTTCTACAGATACTGCTAACAGGTTAACAATATCCGTTGCAGTGATTATTCCTACTACTTTTCCATTATTGATGACTGGTAATTTTCTTATTTTTCTTTCATGCATCAAATCTGCTGCATCTCTTACTGGTTCATCTGAGTTGATTGAGAATAGTGGAGATGACATGATTTGTTTTACAGGTTCTGTAATTTGATATGCATGGGCTGCCACTTTTATTGAAAAGTCTCTATCTGTGACAATTCCTACTGGTATGTTGTTTTCCATCACAATTACTGCGCCGACTTTTCCGTCTTCCATCATCTTTGCAGTTTCATTTATCGTTAATGTTGCATCAACAGAAATCACCGATTTTGTCATCACATCACCAATAGTGATTGTTTTTGCATCTGTCATTTTACTGATTTATTATGACTGAGTCTATATTTTATAGTCTTCTAGAATATCAAAACTGAAAATCATCAAAGATAACATCAATCGGCTTTAAATTAAACAACTGGTTGGATATATTATGGCGTTTCAAATTAAAAAAATACTCGTACCTTTAGATGGTTCTTCTAACTCCTTTAGGGGATTAGATGCTGCAATTCAAATGGCAAGAGAATCAAATGCTGCCATCACTGGTCTTTATGTGGCAGGAATTGTAAAACCTAAAACAAATGATCCTATTACTCCCTTAGAGAAAATTTTGTTGGGGCATGCACAAAAAATTATGAAAAAAGCAAAGACAAAAGCTGCACAAAAAGTAATTTTGTTCTTTGATAGAGTTTCCTATGGAGATGATGGAAAGAGAATTGTTGAAATTGCAGATAAACAAAACTTTGATCTGATCGTAATTGGTTCTAGAGGTATGGGTGCAGCAAAAGAATTTTTCTTAGGAAGTACATCGAACTATGTACTTCATAAATCCAAGAAACCTGTGCTTATTGTGAAATAATCTGATTAAATTAGAAATGAAATTTTATCTGTCCAAAAGACAGAAAATTTGAATACTCCAATTTTGAGAACAATTTTTCATGTTTAGTCTCAACTATCAGTAATTAAACAATATTACATACTGGCATTGATGTAAGATAATTTTGAGATTGGTTTTATGAAAACTCCACAATGTCAAAGATGCAAGGCTTCTCTTTCAGATGATCTTAGCTATTGTTCTCAATGCAATTGGAAAAAAAGTAGACATGTGATTCCTGAGATTATAGAAGAAACAACAGATGTCAAAGAAACAACAGATGTTAAAAATACTGGTGTTAAAGATAAACCAAAAAAAAGCAAATCAAAAACGTTGAAATTTAAAAAAGAAAAATCTTACCAAACTAAAGCAAAAATAGTTTACCTTTTCCCTTTGTTCTTTGGAATTTTTTTGATTGCCTTTGCAATAATTTTTGTTTCTTCCGTATCTTATTTACTAATGACCGGTGTCATGAGCAGTCTAGGTGGAATTGGAAGTGCTGGAATTCCAATGCTTGTAGATCTTGGACCTATAGATACAACAACAATGTGGTATATCTACACAATTATTGGAATGAATTCATTTGGATTCGAATACACCGGAAGTGAAATTCATGAATTGACAAATAGCTCAGCCAATGCACTGATGACTGGAATGTTGGATGTTTTCTCTGCAGCATTATTAATTACACTAGTTGAAATTGGAATCGGCATATTCATTATTTTTATGAGTAGAAAAATGTACAAACGAACTCTAATGCGTTAGAATCTGATTATGAATAAATAAATTAAAAATTCATCTGCTAAAATATTGCATCTAACTTCTAGTTTGTTTCTTAACTGCTGCAATTTTTTTAGATGATCTGGCTTCTTTTGTTTTTGCTGATGATTTACTTACTTTACCTTCAGTTTTCATGCTTTTTCCACTTCTTCTAGCAGCACGAGAAGCTTTTGCTCTTATTTTCTGTTCTTCTTTTTGTTTTTCAATTTCTTCTTCTGTTAATTGTTTTCTTACCACAAATAATGAAACAGTCTAATCATAGATAAATTAGATCATCAATTTCATATTTGGTAACATCTTTTTTATGAAAACTTTTTGTTTTATTTCATGATTCTTCTGATGATTTAAATTGGATTGAAAGGAATTTTTACCGATACTCATGTCTTCGGCTGAACCAAGAAAAATTGGAGAAAATCAGTATCAAATTGATGCTGATTCAAACCTTGGAATGAAAGTTCCTGTGAGGATTTATGCTGATGAAGCATTGATGCAAAAAATGTTGTCTGATAGAACAATCATGCAGGCACGAAATGTGGCTTCTATTCCTGGTATAGTCGGTCATAGTGTTGTTTTACCTGATGGACACGAAGGTTATGGTTTTCCTGTTGGTGGAGTGGCAGCTATGGATGCAGAAGAAGGAATGATTAGTCCTGGCGGTGTAGGATATGATATTAACTGTGGAGTTAGATTACTTCGTTCAAATTTAACAGAAGATCTAGTCCGTTCAAAACTAAAAGAACTCGTCACTGATCTTTTTAGCTCTATTCCATCTGGTGTTGGATCTAAAGGTGCCGTAAAATTAACTCATTCAGAACTAGATGAAGTTTTAGTAAAAGGAGTCAATTGGGCAATTGATCATGGTTATGGCTCATCTCATGATGCTGATGTTTGTGAAGAAAATGGACAGATTCAAAACGCTGATCCAAACAAAGTTTCTGATAAAGCAAGAAAAAGAGGAGCTCCACAACTTGGCAGTTTAGGTTCTGGAAATCATTTTCTTGAAGTACAAAAAGTTACAGAGATACATGACGAGGAAGCAGCAAAGAGAATGGGGATTGAAGTAGGAACCATTACAACTTTAATTCATTGTGGTTCTAGAGGATTTGGTCATCAAGTATGTAGTGATTATCTTAGAGTATCTGAACAAGCAATGGAAAAATACAATATTACTTTACCAGATCGAGAACTTGCATGTGTTCCAAATAATTCTGAAGAAGGAGAATCTTATAGAAAAGCAATGTTTTCAGCATTAAATTTTGCATGGAGTAATAGACAAATGCTGACTCATTGGACTAGAAATTCATTTCAACGTGTGTTTAATCAATCTGAATCTGATCTTGATATGAAATTAGTTTATGATGTTGCACATAATATTGCCAAAGTAGAAAAACACAAAGTTGATGGAAAAGATCGTAATCTAGTTGTTCACAGAAAGGGAGCAACACGAGCATTTCCTGCAAATCGTAATGAAATCCCATCAAAATATCGAGATTTAGGCCAGCCTGTATTGGTTCCAGGTTCTATGGGGACAGCAAGCTGGATTCTACTTGGACAGCCAAATTCCATGAACTTGAGTTTTGGTTCTACTGCTCACGGTGCAGGCAGAACCATGTCCAGATCTAAAGCTAGAAAGAATTATTCTGAGAATGATGTAAAAAAATCCCTCAATGAGAAGGGCATATTTATCAAAGCATTAACCCGAGATGGAGTTGTGGAAGAAACTCCTCAAGCTTACAAAGATGTTGATGCTGTAGTCAATGTATCTCATAATCTGGGTATTGCCACAAAAGTTGCAAAATTAGTGCCTATTGGTGTGATAAAAGGTTGAGCGAAGAAGATTCTGAACTTGAAAGATTAAAGGCAAAACGACTTGCTGAAATGCAGAAAAACATTTCTACAAAAAAAGAAGTTTCATCTAATTCAGAACCACAGAAAAAAACAGTTTCTGAAAGTCCTCGAGATTCTTTAATCAAAATACTTGGGTTTAGAGGTTTAGAAGTTTTAGAAAATGCCGAATCTCAATTTCCAAATGAAACTAAAATGATTGTAGAAAAATTATCTGAATTGATAAAAACTGGTGAAATTAATGAAAGTATTGATGGAGGAAAACTACTGACATTGTTTAGATCAGTTGGACTGAATGTAAGGATGGCAACAAAAATCAATATCGAACAGGATGGAAAGTTTGTATCTTTAAGTGATAAACTTAGCAATCAATCATCTAATGATGGTGATGAGTAATGGATCTTGTTTTAGAAATAGGAACAAAAAATTATGACAATGATTTGTTTTTAATTAAAAAAGCAATGTCTCATATGGAAACTCTTGTAGGTGGTTACAACGGATATGCTCTGAGTGAACCTTCATCAAAGTTTGGATGGACATTTTTTAAAATGGCCTTTAAACCAAATTTACGAAATGGTATAGAAGAAAAATTCTCTGACATGATAATAAAATATCAAGCAAATGATCAAGCAGAAAAATTTGCAAAATTTATTGCAGATTATTTTATTTCTAAAGGCTGTGAAGTTAAAATAAAAATATCTGACTAGACTCTTCTTCCTCTTTTTCCACCTTTCTTTCTGGTGGTATCATGAGGAATAGGTGTTACATCATCAATTCTTCCAATTTTAAATCCGCCTCTTGCTAATGCTCTAATTGCAGCTTGTGCACCTGGACCAGGTACTCTGGAACCGACGCCACCAACAGCACGAACTCTGATATGGAATCCTGTAAATCCTTTAGTTTTTGCAGATTCGATTACTGCATTTGCAGCTTTCATTGCAGCAAATGGTGATGATTCGTATCTATCTGCATTAACGTGAATTCCACCAGAACTGATGGAAACTGTTTCACCACCTGTAAGGTCGGTCATGTGGATAATTGTATTATTATAACTGCTGTAAATATGGGCAATTCCCCATTTTTCAGGTCCTTCTTTTTTTGTTTCTGGTTGAGGCTTTGATTCTTCAATAGTTTGTGATTCTTCTTCAACTACTGCTTCAGTTTCTTCAACTTCTTCTACCTCAGCTTCGATTTCTGACAATGAATATTCACGCCTTAAAGGGTTTAAAATACATTGATTTTCAAAACTTGCCTTATTTTGGGCCACTTGGCTGTAAAATAATGACTATTCATATACAGCACCTCCTCTTTTTGCATTAAATGGCTTCAATTCTATTCTTGGCAATTGGTATTGCAATTGCAACTGCTCTAGTGGGCTCAGTCGCAATTGAATTTTTGACACCGATCGCCGATTCTGGCCTTTCTCCTTTAGAAAAAGACTGCCAACAAATTGCCAATGAAGGATATAGAATTCATTCAATGTATCCTGATTCAAATCCTGATGAACTACCTGTTGATGATTTTAAACGCTTGATGTATCTAGACGAATTATGGATTACGCAATGTGTTGACAAATTATCTGCAGAATCAATCTTTAGCATTGTAAATAATGTTGAAAGAGATTTTTCTTCTGGTGAATAGTTTTCAAAAATGCTTCCAACCTGCATCTTTTAGGCGAGTCAGTTTGTTATTTTTTTCAATATGAACTCCTCTTCCTGAAGTAACATAACCAATTTCTATAATTTTTGTTTTTGAGATTACGGCATTTCTTTCAATGATTTTTTTATATTTAGGGGATGCAGTGAATACAAATTCGTATTCCTCTCCTCCGTTGAACACCATGTTATGCAAACTCAATTTGTAAGATTTTGCATGATCTTCCAAATCTTTTGAGGATGGAATTTTATTTATGATGAATTTATTTTTGCTCTGATTTGACATTTCATTTAATGTTGTAGATAATCCATCACTTGAATCCATTGATGATGAAAAATATTTTTTATTTTTTATTCCAAAATTGAGTTTTGGATTTGGCTTTATTACTGATTCAATAGCTTTTTTGATAAAAACTCTTTTTCCTTTTTTCTTACCAAGCAACATGGCCAACCCTGCAGATGTATATCCAAACGGCCCTGTTACAAATATCAGATCTCCTTTTTTTGAACCTTCTCTAGTGACAATTTTATCTGTTGTTCCAAAAAGACATACGTTTAACACAATTTCTTTTCCTCCATTTGTATCTCCACCAATAATAGAGATATCAAATTCTCCACATGCTTTTTTAAAACCTGAAACAATTGCATTAATTTTTGAGCGTGAAATTGTCTTTGGCAGATTAATTGAAATCATTCCATATCTGGGTTTGACTCCCTTTGCAGCAAAATCACTTACACATGCTACAACACTTTTCCTTGAAGCATCTGATAATTTCATTTTAGATGGGATGTCTGTGCTTTCTACTAGAGTATCTGTTTTTGCAACAATTTTGTTCCTGCCTAGATGAAAAATCTCTACATCTTCTGATTCACTGTCTTTCTTGCCAAATCCTTTCTGAAAAATTTTGATTATTTCAGATTCATCTAATTTTTTCATAACTTTGATTCACTAATTCCATTGTATCCTTGACAATTTTTTTACATTTTTCTACATTATTTGATTCTGCTGAAACTCTAATGATGTCTTCTGTATTTGATTTTCTGATTAACACCCAACTATCTTCATCAATAATTCCTTTGATTCCATCTAATGAAATTATTTCTGAATATTCTTTAGAAAATTTTGATTTTATTTCATTAATTACCTTGTCATGAAAATCTGAATTAATTTCCGTCTTGTCTCTTATTTGATGATAACTTTCCATGTAATTCAAAACTTCATTAAATTCTGTAGTTCCTAACATTGATGCAATCAAACCGCTAGTTAGAATTCCTTCTCTACAATAATTGAATTCTGGTAAAATAAAACCTCCACTACTTCCTTCCCCTCCAGCTTGTGCATTATTTTTCAACATCAGATCTATTACATTTGCCTCTCCGACTTTTGATCTTTGAACGGTTCCTCCTTTTTCTTTGATGAATTTTTCAACCGATACACTTGTATCAATACTTAGAACAAACTTTTTGTAACCTAACTCTAGTGATTTTGCTACACCTAAACCAAGTGTAACATCTGGTGTTTGTTTTTCACCATTTCTTACAACAACTAATCGATCTCCATCCAAATCAAATGCAAATCCAATATCTTTTTTGTTACTTGAGGAAATCAAGTCTGATAAATTATCTGATGTTGGATCAGGACCTCTGGTACATCCAGAAAGGTCTTCGTTAAGTATTTCAACACTACAGCCTATTTCTTTTAGCAATTCTGGAGCGAATCCCTTGGCTGCTCCGCCCCCAATATCAACAACTATTTCTGGATTATTTTCTATATTCCCTATGATTTTTTTTGCGTCTTCGATATAGGATGTTGATATTTCACTCTCGATTCCTATCTTTCTTTTTACAATATCTTGATGCTCGATTATTTTAGGAAGTTCTTGCTCATTAATTCCCCTTCCATCGATGATGAATTTCATCCCATTCCATTCCAACGGATTGTGTGATGAAGAGACTACTATTCCTGCACCATAATTTCTTGATTCTCGAAAAATTACTGGTGTTGGCGCTGTCTGTAAATCAAAAACATCTATTCCGTTTTTTAATAGCACTGCACTTGCAGTTTCTTTTATCATTTGACCTGATGGCCTTGTATCTTTTCCAATGACACATTTCTTAGATTCAATTAATGATGAAAAATTATTGCAAAATTCTAGTACATTTTTTAGGTTAAGATCATCTCCAAAAATTCCCCTAATTCCAGAAATTGTTTTTTTCATTTAGTCCATTTCGGAAAGGCTTTTTATTAACTCTGATGGATTTATCCAAACGTGCCTTGGTAGCTCAGCCTGGTAGAGCGAACGCCTCGTAAGCGTTAGGTCGCGGGTTCGTACCCCGTTCAAGGCTCTGTAAAATTTTTAAAAATTGCTAGATAATTGTTAGTTTGATTCATTGAAGGTTTCAATATCTGTCTCTAGATCTTTTCCTAAACCTTCCCACCATTGTTTTATTTGATCTGTCATATGTTCCCCTCATAGTTTACCTGAAATTGTCCTTTATAGATCTGTCGGTTGATTGATAATTGATCAAACACTAACAAATTCTAATTTTCCTTTTCCTCTTGTTTGTTTTTCATTTTTCTGTAAATGATTATCATCAATGTTGCACCTGCACAGCCCCAGAATAATGGTGACAATCCAGCATTAATAGTTGGTTGGAGTAATCCCATGAATCCTAATGACATAATTGCTACAAGAACTATTCCTAATATCTCCAACAATTTGGCCATTTTTCTATCTGCTTATCTTCATAAATCAAAAAGATATATGGTTTTGTAAAACAATTGTTTCATGGACAAATACCTGCTAGTAATTTTGATTTTTATGGTTGTAACAATTCCAATAGCATTTTTTGAACCATCTACTGGCGAACTTCGGGATCCTCCTTTGTTTCCTTTAATGTGGGCTGCAATTGTAGGAATAATTGTAATTGTTCTTTACAGCTCTTACAAAGAAAGAAAAGAAAGGCAAGCAGCTAATGCAAAACGAAGATCTAGAAAATAATCTTAAAGTTCCAAACCAAATGATTCAGCAATACTTGAAAAGTTTACGTAAGAATCCAAGTATTGTCTGCCTTTTGAAGTGATAACAAAGGTATTCTTGCCATCAAATTCTATTTTGTTGATGAGACCTGCACCTGTCAAATTTTCCAAGAATTTTGATAATCTTGAATGTGATAAATTTGCCTTTGTAAGAAGTGAGGTTGTTTTGATGCCTTCTTGACCAGACTGTTGAGTGGCAGTTAGTAAATCTGCGACAATTTGCATACTGGTTCTATAGGAAGTCATACGTAACTAATTCTCAAACTCTGATATAAGGGTATTACCATTAATTCAGATCAGATAAATAGACTCTGGCCTAATTTTTGTCCAATGTCTTCACAATCATCTATTCCTTGGTTTGATGATTTTGTAGGTGTTGCTTATCGGTATTATGATCTAAGGATGAATGTGGTTCCACTGTTTACTGAAAGAAAAGAGGCAGCTTCCCTTTGGCACGACACTATTCATTCATGGGTAGATCCATCAATTAAAATTCGCTTTTTAGAGATCGATGAGAACTATTGGTTCATCATGGGTGCAGACTCTCAAAAACCCGATACGAACTTGGCCTTTTTCAAAGAATTGCCAAAGTCTGAAAACTATGAACGATTCAAAAAAGGTCACGGTGGAGAAGCATATCTTAGATTAGGAGTATATGCAAAAAAATCTCTTGAAGATGTAAAGAAAGATGCAGTATGTCAATGTAGTCATGAAGCTCAAGATCACGATGAAGGGGATGACGATGTTTGTCTTTTTAACAAATGTTCTTGCAAAAAGTTCTCTAGTTTTCAGGTTAATTTACTAAAAAAGAAAAAAACAATAACTGACATTAAATTTCTGGAAGAAAAAGATCTAAAAAGTGATCCTCTTGTTTGGAATTGTATTAATACAAATAAATTTTCAAAAACAAAATAAAATCAGTCTAAATGCTTGTTTACTCTGATATGATCTCCGGGATAATGCTCATCTACTTTTTTTGAATAACATTTACCACATAATGTGCCATCTATTCCCCATTCATCCATTCCCTTAAAACGAAATCCTACAATTTCACTACAAATTACACATTTTTCTTTTTTACCCAAAGTGCTTTAGCTCTTTTTAATCAATATAAAAAACATTCTAGAACAAACAGTCTCCAGAAAAATTATGTTAAATATTACTGGTTTATACTGAATTTAGGTAGGCAGTCTGGCCAATGTAAACCTCCTGCAAGATTTTTACTTGGTTGGACTACTACCTTTGAAATTAAAATAAATTGTTTGCAAGTTTTTTCAATGCTAAAATTTCATCCTCTTCTTGTCTGATTTTCTTATCAATTACTCTGAGCATTGAATCATTCCAAACATGCTGAGAGAAGAAATTATGCTTGGTGTTTGCTAATTCTATTTCGTCATCAACAACTGTATCTTCAAGAAATTTAGTCACCACTACATCTGCTATCTTCAAAATTCTGGAATTAAGTTTAAAACTGCGAAATATCGGCTCCAGCTTCCTCACGTCTCCTTTAAAATCTCCCTTTGATTCAAGAATTTTTTTATGAAGAATTCTGAAATAAACTGCAACAAAAAACAATGTTGCATATCTTTTTGTTTTATGGCCTCCCTGTTTTCCATATTTTAGTGATTTTTTTGCAAATTCTTTTACAAGATATGGGTATAACAAAATTCTGTAATCATCTTTTAGATTGTCATTGAAAACATCATCATATTTACTTCCTCTTGGAAGAAACTGAGCTGGAGAACTATATGCTTCAGTTGGTCTTTGTTCAATTCCTGCAACTAGTGATTGTATTGCATCCTTGGCAACGATTACTTTCTTGTGATTATCTGGAAGATAATTGTTGTATATTGAATCTCCTTCATATTCAGATTGTTTTGATTTAGTTTTTGTATCAAAAGAACCTGCTTGAATCTCATAAAAATAACCACAATTTTTTAATTGAGATTTTATCGATTTATGAAAATCCATTAATGAAACTAAATCTTTTCCTCTAACCGAATTTTGTGAATTTCTATATTTTGTAATATTGTTTTGCTCTTGTTCATCATCAGCTTTGATTATTGTTACTGTCATTGAACCATCCATATTCTTTGTTCTCTTAGAATGATCAAGAATGGAATTTGATGTCTGTGCACCATTTACAATTTGTGGTGCATGAAGCTCGATTATGTTTTCCCCCAATTCTGAAAAATCACTTACTACAATAGTAATTCCGTTATTGTAAAAGAAAAATTTACCTGGATTACTTTGTAGTGTTTCTCTCAATCCTTTGTTTACTGTAGTCTTAAATTGCATCCATTGCCTGATGTTTGATTCAAAAACATAATCTCTATTTTTGCTTACAAATTCAGTAAGTTCACGCAGCTTTAAAATTCCTAAAATTGTATTCTCATGCCTTAACATTCTCTCTAATTTTATTGATGATTTTTTACCTTCTGCGGGTTTTTTTATCCTGTCCCATAATTTTTGAATTATTACTTTTTGATCAATAATTTCTACTATTTCATCTTGATAATCTACTTCCTGATCTGTTACATAGCAGCATTTTATTTTGAGCTTTTTTTCTTTTATTTTTGTAACCAACTGAGCAAGCTCTGGTCTCATTTTAACTACATCTTTTGCAAGTAATCTTTTAGCATCTTCTTTGAATTTTGCTATTGCTTCCAACGAATGTGATGTGCCATATTTTGATTGAAATAATCTAATTGTATTATCTGAAAAATCCACTGGAAGATACGCGTCAATCCCAAGGTCATTTGCTCCATCCACAATTGCGTCTGCAGCATCATCCTCTGTAGCCTCGAAAACTCTTGTTAAGATCCATTGAAGAAAATTATTTCCTTTCTCTACTTCACTCTTAGAATTTTCAGCATACTCTTGTATACTCTCTCGAATATTTTCTGTAAATCCTTCTAAAGGCTGACTAGAATTTTTCTGAACTAGTAACGTATGTGAACCTGGTATGTATTCCAGTAGTCCGTTTCTGTTTTGAGACATTTGTGTCTTCTAATATCCTATATATTTAGAGAATTTGGTAATTATGTAATAACTACGTTAAGGATGTAATGTGATTTGCTAAAAATATTGTCAATAATTGGGACCATTGTCGTAATTATTCTTGTAATAATTGGATTGATTCTCTCTAATACTACATTTGAAACAAATTCTAGCGAACAAGAATTGGTTGTCAAAGGTGATGTTATAATGCCTACAAAAGTGTCCCGTCCAGGATGTGAAGAAACTGATAGATGTTACATTCCTTCTGTAATTGTAATTGATTCAGGAAAACAAGTTACATGGGTAAATCAAGATTCAGCATTTCACAGTGTGACTTCGGGCTTTTATGGTGATCCTACAGAATTATTTGATAGCGGTCATATGGATCCTTTTGAATCATACACTCTGACATTTGATGATGTTGGCACATTTGATTATTTTTGCACTCTCCATCCTTGGATGAAAGGTCAAGTTATAGTAGAATAAGGTACCCGAGGGAGTCGAACCCCCTTGTATAAGCTTTGCAGGCTCACGCATAACCGTTCTGCCAGAGTACCGTTTTAAAAAACACAAAATGAATAATTAAACTCTTTAGATTAGAATTTACTAAATGGCTTTGAAGCCAATTTTACATCCTCACCTTTTACAGTCTTTCTACTAGCATGCGAGGCCATATCAACTGCACTTTTAGCAATACTGTCTGCTATTTCTTCTATGACTCTTCTTAACTCATCTGCTGATTCATCACTGACTCTTTCCGCTCCTGCTTTCTTGAGAATTCTATACATTGCAGATAATCCTAATTCTGATGATTTCATGAATTTTGTTTTGGTTTTTTCCGAAAAAAGATAATGAGTGAAAAAATATCACTAAGGAATCGATTTATACAGACTATTTCAAGAATTGATAAAGAAATGACTTGGTATTTTGATTCTCATATTCATTTATCTGATCCAGCTTATGTTTCTGATATGGAATTTACCTTAAAACAAATGGAATATTTGAAAATCAAAGCTTGTTGTGTATCTATGGATTACAAGAATTCATTACAAACTTTGGAGCTTGCAGAAAAAAGTAATCTAGTATTGCCTTTTATTGGAATTCATCCAGAATGTGCAAATGAAGGAATTGAAAATATTTCAAATCTAATTGAAAACAAGCATGATTGTATATCGGGGATAGGTGAAATTGGGTTAGACCCAACATACGTAAATCAAAATGATGATGCCAAAAAACAAAATCAAATATTTGAAACGTTACTGTCTTATGCTGAAAAATTCAACAAACCTGTTTCAATTCATTCTAGAAAAAGTCTAGATGATGTTTTTCAAGTGATGACCTCATATGACACAAAACATGCATTGCTACATTGGTTTGATGGCAGCAAAAAACAACTTCAAAGAGCTATGGATATGGGTTTTTTTGTATCTTATGGACCTGTGATGATTTATGCGAATGACAAACAAACATTGTTATCAAAAACTGACGAATCTCAAATCCTTGTTGAAACTGATGGCCCTGTGAGGTTTTCAAGATGTTTTGAAATGAAATCTGGACAAATTAGCTTTATTCCAAGTGTAATTTTCTGTGCTTCAAAAGTTCTAGGTAAATCATTTAACGAAATGGCCTCATTACTTGAAAAAAATTCAAATTCATTTCTTGGAATATAGGTATAAAATACCCCCCTGTATTTTGACGCTTAGTGGATAGAATAAAACGACTTTCATATGAAGTTCTAAATGGACACAAATCTAGATTTGGTGAAGATTTTGCCGGAAACAAAAAAGCATTAGATCAAATCTCTATAGTCCGCTCAAAAGGCTTGAAAAATGAAATTGCAGGTTATATTACAAAATATATTAAAAAAGAGATTCGTGAAGAAAAAGCTAAACAAGCACGTATTGCAGCTTCAAAAATCGAACAACAAGTTGAAGAACCTTCTGAAATAGAAATCTCTGAAGATGCTGAAATTGAAGAAACAGTAGAAGCATCTGAGAATGTCGAATCAACTGTTGAGGAAATTTCTTCTGAGACTGATGAAGAAACAACTGAATAATAAATTAAATATTATTTCTACATTTTAAATTAGATAGATATGTTTACTGTAAAATTTGTAGGTGGTGCAAAAAAATCTTTTTCTACAGAACATCTAAAAATTGATAAATCTGATATCACTATTCAAGAATTAATCAATTTACTACCTGAACTAAAACCAGAAGGTGCTCCTAAACTTGATACTGATAACGTGTTAATAGCAATTAATGGTGCTGATTCTTCTGCAATGGATGGAAAATTAACAAAAATTAAAGATGATGATGTCGTTAGCATAATTCCAATTATCCATGGTGGAGCATCAAAAAAATTTACTTTTGAATTCTCTAAAAAACAAATACAGGCCATGGAAATCAAAGGACAGAAATCAATTGATGTAAAATTCATTGATTCACTCAGGGAGAAATATCCTAAGATTTCACTTCAAGCTGTATCTAGCAATTACATTTTAAATTCATACCATTTCAAGAAAATAATTTCATTGTCTATTGAATCTGAAAAAAATAATATTTTACTTTCAAATAAAATTGAAACTGATATTCTCATGCGATTTGCTTTAACTACACAAATTTCTGATGCAATAAAAAATGTTGGAATTAAACCTAATTCTAATTTTATTTTAATTGCTATTGGAAATAAAAAAACACTGGATTCATTATATCGTGAACTGCTCCCTGTTTCTGTAAATTTATTCTCAAAAAATTATGATTCTTATCTCAAAAAACATTTCAAAATAACAAAAAAACACATCGATTCAATTTATTCAAAAAACCCCCTACCTGATATTTTAGTAGAGAAAGCAGCAGTATTACTCTGACATACTTCGTTTAGTTTTTTCTGTACTTAGAATATCTGATTTTTTTAGTATGGAAATACCTGCTTTATTGCCTAAAATTTCTATTAGTATCACCTTGTCAGGAAATTCAAGAGATACTTTGTTTTTTATTTTATCTGCAATTTTTGTGATTATCTCCTTACTTGATAAATCCGAATTTCTTTTTTCAATTGATATTCTATATGTTTCATTTTCTAAAATTTGATTAGATAATTCTGATATGCTATTTTCTATTTGGTCGATTTTTGATTCAATCACTTTCTGTATTGGTATGATTCTTTTGCAGTATCTGATACTCCATGGCTCATCAAGAAGCATGTCTTTGATTTTTCTTACAACTTCTATGGGATCAAGTTGTGTCTCTGCTGTCAAGATTCCTGACATGTTTGTGATTGAAATCTTTACATCTGAATCCCCAAATTCTTCTAAAATTTCTCTTAATTCTTCCTCTGTTTCTGGTTCAAGATGCCTAGGGCATGTAATAATCAGATTCATACATGTAAAATTTCATCTTTGCTTAAAGAACCTTCCCGGATAATTTTGATTTCATTATTTTCAATTTCAATAATTGTTGATTCTCCTTTTCCTGAAATTACTCCTCCATCTACAAACACGTCATATCCTTCTAAATTCTGCAAACACTCTTCTGGATTTGTATATGATGAATTTCCTGAAACATTTGCACTAGTTCCAACAAGAAAATTACATTTTTCCAATAATTCCAATGTGCATTTATTATTGGGAACTCTAATTGCAATTTTATCTTTCAAGTTTAATGACTCTTTAATTTTTTCATCTCTAATTTTCAAAATTATCGTTAGTGGCCCTGGCCAAAATTTGTCGACAATTTTTTCTGCAAATTCATTAAATTGAACAATTTTCTTGGCTGTTTCTTTTGAATATGTTAAAACTGGAAGAGATTTTGAAATATTTCGAGATTTTATTTTGTATATTTTTTCTACAGCTGTCTTATTGTATGGATCACAACCTATCCCATAAACTGTATCTGTAGGAAATACTACAATTCCTCCATTATTGATTATCTCAGAAGCTACTTTGATTCCTTCTTTATCACAATTAACTTTCAATATGTTCTGTGATTTTTTTTCTTTAATTATCATTTACTTTTGAATACGTTTTTAACAGTTTGTGATTTTACTTGAGAGATATGTCCTCTACTGATTATGAAGATACTGATTTTGAAGATGATTTTGATGATGATTTTGAAGAATCTGATGAATCTGATGAAGAATCTGATTAGATACTTAATCCAAAATTATCTGCAAAGTTTGTAAATGCATAATATGCTTGTAAGAATTCTCTTCCATTTTCACTTATTTTGTATTTATTTGATCCTTGATTATCTACTTTTTCTAAAAGACCTTGTGATACCAAGGTTTTCAATATTGATGAAATTCTGGAATGTGAAATGTTTGCTTTTCTAATTAGATAAGTAACTGATGCTCCATCCTCATCTTGTAAATCATCTCTAGTTGTTGCTAAAATATCTCCAATAATTTTCATATGTGTTCTGTATTCTGCCATCTTTCTATGAATAATTATTTTAATTTCTATGAGAGAGGGTTGATATTTTCCAATATACTAAAAAGATAAAAGAATTTGACAAATTCTCAAATTCTCCAAATTTTGAGCCTATTTAATTTTCGCCAAAATCTTCATCAAATTTTATTTTGGTCAAAGGTACTTTGCTTACTGGAATGAATAGTGCTACCAATCCACCAATTTTGATTATCATTGATGCAGGATATAGAATTGATTCTGGAAATACAAATGAGTACCATCCCAAAAATTCACCCAATGCTAAAAGTCCCAATCCTACAGAAACTGAAATTGCTCCTTTATTCCTATTTTCCAAATATGATAACATTGTTTCAATGGCACCATATGCTAACAAGATAAATGAAACGGATCTGAAAATATGTTCTAACTGAACAGAAGATACTAAGAATAAAGGAAATATACCCACTGATCTAAAATAACTAGATTTTGGAAAAAATGATTTTATGCTGTGTGAAAATGCAATGAAAAAATAT
Organism: Candidatus Nitrosopumilus sp. bin_6a; assembly: GCF_054095695.1. Lineage (NCBI taxonomy): Archaea > Thermoproteati > Nitrososphaerota > Nitrososphaeria > Nitrosopumilales > Nitrosopumilaceae > Nitrosopumilus > Candidatus Nitrosopumilus sp. bin_6a. Next base: position 39,235 of record NZ_JBSWSR010000007.1, on the reverse strand, counting down.
CCTACAGTTTGTATTGCAATTCCTAAAGTCTGAATCCATCTTTCAATATTTCCCGATTTTGTTACAAAATCTTCTACCATGTATCCCGTCCAAATAACAAAAAATCCTAAACTAATTGAAAAAAATGCAATCGTTAATCGAAATAATGTTGGACTTCCTGTATTCCTAAATCCAATATATGACATTATTCCTATAGCAAGTCCAACCAAAAATCCTACCAAATTAAGAATATTTTCTAACAAAAATTCCAATGATGAATAGAAATCTGTTCAACTAATTATTTTAATCTGATGAATGATTACACTATTTTGTTAATCCCATTCATCTAATGACCCTGAAGTATGACCTTCTGTACTGCTTGCATAGTCTCCTAATATGTCTGAATATTTTGATTCGTTATGGGCCACAAATTTTACATATTCTCCATAACTCATATCCAAATCACAAGATCCACATTTTACAACTGAATAGTCCATTGCCAATTCTGCATCCTCTTTACATTTTGGGCATTTTATCTTCATGCCAACATAGATTTATGATAATTATTATTGTTTTACATTCAAAAGGTTGACTAACATTAGCTGTTTTCAGATTTAGAGAATAGACTGTCTCCAAACATGGTCTAAGTTGGTAATTTAGCATTTGTTTACGGATAAAATTTAGGCCGTAGTTTTTCCCAAAAATACTCTCGTAATTCAGGGTCTTTAGTCACTCTCTCTATACTATCTTTCATTGATGGAATGATTGGAGCCCAGCTCGAGTCCATCTGAATATCAGGTCTTCAATTTTTAGTTGTATTTGGTCTAGTTCAGTTTGTTCCAGGAGAATACTAGCCATGTTATGAAGTTAAGCGTATTGGGAAATCCTTTTTTGATAAATTACGTATCAAAAATATGGCAATAATTCATGGAATTGCAGATAGTGAAAGTAATCTCCTAGACAAATTACCTAATGAAGTTGAGAATATTGAAGATATTGACAGAGTAAAAAAAGAATTTGAAGAAAAGTTAGCCAAAGAGAAATCGGGATTTTTTGGAGGAATCAAAAAATGGAATTACTATGCCTTTATCACTCCAGAGTGTTTCCGGGCAATTGAAGTATATCGGGAGAAATGGACAAAACATTTTGGAGTAGAACCAAAACCTGAAGATCCTTTCTTTGCAAACACTAGATCAAAAACAGTAAAGCCACTAACACTAATGCCAACTAGACATATTGAAAGTTTTTGACGCCTCTCCAGATGTACCAGGTTCCAATAGTTCTGTATGGACTCCATTTTTTTCCTATAATCTCAATTTTTTCTATTGGGGGATCATCCAGATTATACAATTTCTTTATTCCATTTATCAGTCCAAGGTCCCCCAGAGGAAAAACATCCATTCTTCCAAGCCCAAAAATAAGATACATCTCTGCAGTCCACCTGCCAATTCCTCGAATTTTGACGAGTTCCTCTATTACATCCTCATCAGCCATATCTTCAAAAGAATCAAAATCTAACTCACCTTTGATTACCTTTTTTGAAATATCTAAAATGTAATCTGCCTTCATCTTTGATAAACCTGCTGACTTTAGTCTAGCATTGGAAAACTTTACTACTTGAAATGGTGTTGGAAATTCTTTTCCAAATAATTCCCTAAATCTCTTAGAAATTGCTTTTCCTGCACTATCAGAGATTTGTTGAGTAATAATTGCATCAATTATTGCCTCAAAGGGATTTGGAATAGTCCTTATTGTGCAGGGACCTACTGCATCTACAATCTTTTTCATCTTTGGATCTTTTTTTAAAACTCTGATTGCTTTTGAGTACATTAATCCTTTGTAGTTCCTCTTTTCTAATAAACTCCAATAAGCTTAAGATGGGATTAGTTACATAGAAAATCTATGAAGGTATTTGTTGGAGTAATTATAGTTGCAATCATTATTTTTGCAATTATTGTGTCATTTGTACTAGTTGGTGCATTTTATACTCCAACTGAATCCGGATTAAGAGCAATTATTGAATCAAAGGTACAACAATGCTTTGGAATAATGGCAACAGAGGGATACATGCAAATCACTGATGAAAATTTTAATCCTACTGAAAACTGTGAAAGAGAACTAATGGGACTGATGGATGAATACGAAAAAGTAACAGGTACCAAGTACCTACCAGATGCTTGATTTTTTCAATCAATTCAACTAGTTACCACTAGCAAATTTTAATTTATTTTAATAAATATCAAAAAAACCAATTACATACATGGCCGAATTCGAGTGCTGTTTTTGTAGAAGATACACCACAAATGTAAGCAGAATTGATGGAATATGTCATACGTGTTTTGATGGAAAGCCAAACCTTAGAAAATATTTAGCATCAAGATGTTGAGTCGTGTTCCTAGTGGTAATCTCAACATTACGGGATATTGCTTATTTGATATGAGTGGGAAAATCCCTTGATGAAGAATGTTATACTATTTGATGTAGGCGGAGTATTGCTCCAATGGAAAGATGAGTGGCTCTTTGATGAGATATCTCATGAATTAGATATTCCATTTGAAGAAATCAAAGACAAGTTTAATGCAAATATTTCTGAATTGTTCATAGGAAAAATTTCAGAGGAGCAATTTTGGAATAAGATAAGTGATGGGGTAAAAATTAATCATGAGATTATATCTCAAACTTTTCTAAAAAGATCTATTCTAGATACCAAGGTACTAAATCTTGCACGATCTATAAAAAAACAGGGGTTTGATATTGGGATACTATCAAACATAACACCAGAAACAAGGAGAATTCTGCCAAAACAATGGATTGATGAGTTTGACCATGTATTTTTTTCTGACCAGATTAAACTTGCAAAACCTGATCCTAAAATTTTCTCATATATTAAGGAAAAACTATCAGAACATCAGATAGTATTCATTGATGACAAACAGGAAAATGTAGATGCTGCTAAAAGATACGGAATTAAATCAATCTTATTTGAAGAATACCAGTCACTTAGTGAAGAACTCGCAAAGCAAATCTTGGTTGCATCATAGAAATGGATGATAGTAACTTTCCAAATGGTGTTTGTAAAAAATGTCATCAGAATGTCACGGTTCTAAAAAGAAAACCAGACCTAAAAATGGGAGATGTCAGGTACGAGTGTTATAATTGCGGGTATACGAGTCGAAAGTAATTAGATTAATTCTAGAACCTTAATTGCACTTTTTTCCTTGTTTTTTATCTCTAACATCAAGTCAAACTCTTTTCCTGAAAGATTGGACATGGTATCTAGAAAATCTTTTACATCAATTTCTGGGCAGTGTTTTCCCAACCTACCTTCAGGGTCTTGAGAGCTATAATCTAGCATTGGGAGCCCATCTTTATGCATCCAAGTTTTAGAAATACTATCAAAAATCTCTGCAAGAGGTTTGCCATTATTCAGAATCGAATAATGAAATGTGTCAAAGACGATTGGAATTTCTAGTTTTTGTGAAATCTCTATGCAATCATCTACTCCGAAATAATGCTCATCATTCTCAATTACAAGTCTTTTTTTGACAGAATCGGATAGTTTGTCAAAATTCATTACAAAATCTGTTTTTGCCTTTTCCTTGTGACCCTGAGGAAAACCAATATGGATTTGAATCTTGGCAGTATAATCTAGATTCATTAAATCAAGTAATCTTGCATGATATTCTAGTTCCCTTATACTAGAATCTATGACCTCTTTTCTTTTAGAGTTCAATACAACAAACTGTCCTGGATGCATGGAGACTCTTATCTTATTTTTTTTGATTATCTTTCCAGCTTTGGCAAAATCATTTGCATAATGCTTTTTCCAATCAAACTTACAAATAGGATGGGAGGCAAAGGGAATAAAACTAGAACCAATTCTAAAAAACAGAATTTTGTTTTGTATGTTATATTCAAGAATCTCAAAGAGATCATTGAAATTTTTTTCAATAGTACTCTTTATTTTAGATTCAGAGTAGGATGCTATTCTAAAAGTATTATTTGTATTTGCAGATAATAATCTATTTTGACATGCATAACCAACTTTCATTTTAATCGGCTAATTTTGCTGCAATCTTTGCAATCTTTGAACCAAATGCCCTTGCTACAACTAAATCAACTTCTTTGATTTGGTCACTGTTTGGTCCAACAATAGTACTTGGTCCATATGGGCTTCCGCTTTCGTGTAACTCCTTTGTGTCATATGAGGGCCCCACAATAACCATTCCTTGATGAAGCATTGGCATCATCATAGAAAGGGCAGTTACTTCTTGTCCGCCATGAACACTAGATGCTCCAGTAAATACTCCTCCAACTTTTCCAATTAATTTTCCTGTAAACCACAATTCAGTACTAAGATCCCACATCTTTTTCATCTCATGTGCCATATTTCCAAATCTTGTAGGCGAACCAAATACAATTGCATCAGCATTTGGCATCTCCTTTACAATAGAAAACTCATCAGATGTTGGATACTTTTTCTCTAAATCATTATGAATTTGAAGCCAATTTTCATCTTTTTCTACAATTTCCATTGGAATGTCATCTGCAATTCTGAGAAATTTGATGTTTGCGCCACTTTCTTTTGCTCCTGCAGCAATGGCTTCTGCCATCTTTGCAGTATTGCCTCTTCTTGTGTAAAATACTATCAGAATGTCTGGATTATTTTTCATAAAAGGAAAAAGCCAAACAATAGTTAAAAAGGTCCAGATGATTTTCTGCTAGTGCTAAAATTAGCACTATAAACTAATTTTACCACGAGTTAAATAATAAAACAACATAATAGTTTGAATACAATGACCAAACCAATTCTAGGAGTCAGTAAATGTTTAGAGTTTGAGAATTGCAGGTATGATGGCAAGATGATCGGAAATGATTTTGTTAGAAAACTAAAATATCATGTTGATTTTGTTCCAGTATGTCCTGAGATGGGAATTGGTTTGGGAAATCCCCGACCTCCAATTAGATTAGTGAAGATTGGCGGTGAAAAAAATTTGTATCAACCATCCAGCGGTGAAAACCTTACCAAAAAAATGAATGAGTTTTCAAAAGAGTTCCTAGATAGTCTTGAAGAACTGGATGGATTTATTCTAAAACATTCTTCTCCAACTTGCGGTGTAAGGAACGTAAAACTCTATGATAAAATCGGAAAGGCAGTAGGCTATGATCAAACAACGGGCATATTCACTGAGATGGTTCTTAAAAAATTCCCATACATAATTGTAGAAGATGAAGCAAGACTGAGAAATCCTGTATTAAGAGATTCATTTCTTACCCGTGTTTATACAATGACACGACTTCGTGAATCACTTCAATCAAAAGATTCCCTTATGCAATATTGTAATGACAATGAGATGCTCTTCATGTGTTATGATGAATCAGGTCCAAAAAGATTACAGGAGATGCTTTCATTATTCTCCCAAGATGGTTTTGAGGAAAAATTCATTGCATCTGTATATGATATTCTCAACAGAATCCCATCAGCTGATGCTCTAAATAGTACCTATGTCTACATCTATTCCCTTCTAGAAGACAAACTCACCTTACCTGAAAAAGAGTATTTTGGAGAGATGATTAGAGACTTTGCGCAGGGATTAGTACTTCCATCCCAAGTAAGTGCTCTCTTGTATTCCTGGGCCTTGAGATTTGAGGTAAAATCAATTATTTCTCAGACCATCTTTGAACCATATCCAAAAGGATTAGTTCCAATTAGTTCGGAGAGTAGGACCTACTCTTTAATTGATTACAAGAAAGTTTGATTTTCAGAAATCATTTTTTTAAGGGTCTGACAAATTATTTGAGAAACATGTAAAGTTGCATCATTGATTTTTTCATTTTGATAATTCTCGTTAATATTGATAATAATTCGATCTAGAACATCCTCAAAATCATGATTTTCTGATACAATTGCATAATCTGTGAAAATTTCAAAGGATTTTTCGAAATTCCCGTTTATGATAAAGTCATATAGTCTAGAGAATGTTTCTTCAGAAAACACGTGAAAAATTTTTCACATTTATTAATAACAATTTTGATTAGTTCCAAAATTGGAAATAGAGTTTTTAAAAATCAAATAATTAAACAATAATTTTTTAGAAATAAGAGAGACTATTTTTGAGGAGTTACCTTTATTGAACTTGCTTCTGCTGATCTGATGAATATATCCATAGTTTTACTCATTTTTTGTGCAAGAATTCCATGTAAAAATGGAAAATATTTAAGAATTCCATTAAATTTTAGATTCACGTTAATTGTAATTACAGTTCCATTTCCAGATGAAACATAAGATTCTATGAAAGATGTTCCCTTTGTAGGTCCGCTAAGAATGTGAACTTCGTGAATGTTTGGGTAAATTATTACATGTTTGGTTTTTACGTTCAAATTCATTCCTAGGAAATTTATTTTTTCATTTACAATCATTCCATATTTATTTTCTTCAATGATGTCTAAAGATTTAAAATGATTAGGCATTATTTCATGAAAATTTTCAACATCTATACTAATATCAAAAATTTTCTCTTGCGGTAATACTGAACATCTTTGCATGCTAAAATTACTCAATTTTCCATCACCAAGGTTAGATAGTCAGAGAGATTAGTTTTTGTAACTTCATAATCTGGATGCAGTTTCATGATTTGTTTAGCTAACAATGCCATTGCAGTTTTTACACCATCTGTTTTTTCAGGATCAGTTCCAGGATACAATCGAATAGTAGTTTTTTCTTGTCTAGTAGAAATTTCAATTAAAAATTCCTGATGTAATTCTGAGATTACAATAGAGGGCAATAATGCAGTCAAATTATCTTTATCAACAAAAATAGTTTGAACTTTAATCAGTATGGGTTCTTTTTGAAAAATAGGATTGAAGTCATTTTGAAATTCATTTAGATTAATTCTTTGATTAAATACAATATGAGGCATTAATTCAACATGAGAGATTATAGCATATAAAAAAAATTCAAATTAATGCATAGTGCTAAAATTATAATTGAAACTCATAAAATATACTCAAATTAGCACTAGATTGACCAAATTTATGACATTAAAATAGGATGGAGTTGAATATAAGGTATGGAACAAGCATACCTTGAACCAACATATGCAGAGATTGTAGAATCAAAACAAGAATTGATGAAAAAGATTTCAAAAAAATTCTCCAAAGATATAATGCTACAACAAACGCTTGCAACAGTAGTCAAGGTATCCTAAAAGACCATGTTTTCTTTAAAATCCTACAAGCCAAATGTTCTAACTGCTTTTGGAGTAATTTTTTTAATTTCAGCATCAATTGTTCCAATTCAGAATTTGATTGTGTGGGGACCTGATTTTGTTTATCATTTCTACACATCTTCAGAAATTACTGCTGAAAAAATTTCAATTGGAGTAATTGTTTTAGGAATTATTTTTATTTTGTTAAGTTTCAAAAAACAGGTTCATGTTGAGTAAATTACCACTAGAGTAAAAACTTTCTAACAAAATAGTTTTGGGACATATCAAAAAATCAATTATAATTTCATCTGTTTTTCTTTTATTGATTCTCGGGGGAATTTCCTTTAAAGGATTTGAATTGTTTGTAGTAAAAGACGCATTTGCACTTCCAACGCAATACGATTCAACCATTACTCTTTTGTTGAAAACTCTATTGTTTATTTCGATATTGCCTACTTCTTCAAAGATGTTTCTCATCTTAGAAATATACTGCTTTATTGAGTTTGGATGTCTTTTCTTGATTGTATTCTGATGTTTGGAATATTTTCCTGTATAGTATGTTATTTCTGGATGATCTTGACCTAACCAGTCCTTGTATTTGTTGAATAAAACATAGATTTTATCGTTTGAATTTGTTTTAGTGATCTCTTCTTTGATATCATCTATAACCTCTTGATGGGTTTTGTTGAAATTTTGTTTGCAAAATATGTTAAATTGATTTAGAATTGAACCAATGTGATTTTTTTTACTTCTCTCCTTGATACTATCTAGGTAATCTTCAATACTCCTTCTATTCTCTATGTATGACATGTATTACCATGTTCTGAGTATAGTGGTAATAAGAAACGGTAAAGTGTAAAGAATTCTAGATTTTACATTCAAAAAAAGATAAAAGGAGTTTAGTATTCATAATTTTCATGAGTCGTACTTGTACCAAATGCAAAAATTCTATTCCTGATAGCGAAGAATTAGGAGTTGTCGCTGCAAAGTACCCAACATGTAACAAATGCTGGGCTGAATGGAAAGAATATCAAATTATGGTCATGAATGAGATGAAATTAGACATGTCTATGCTAGATCATAGGAAATTATTAAAAAAACATGAGAAAATCTTTGTAGGTGTTCTGTCTCCAGAAGGGGAAGTGATTGACTATACAAATGAAGATAATCGTAAGCCTGATGAACCTAAAAATGCCTAAAATTTCAAATGCTTTTTAGCATTTTCTGGAATAACTAACATAATTCGTTTTTTGGAATTTTCATCCAAATCACTGATTATTTTTTTAATGGTGTTGGAAAGTATGTCTCTCTCGTTTTCTTCCAATGTCAAAAATATCTCTAATATTCCATCAATGTTGAAAGTGATTAGTTTTTGTGGTGATCGTGCAACTTCGGTGATATAAGCTGAAAAAAGTCCTTCTCTTTGTTCTTCTGTTAATGATGTTAAAATTTTAAGCCATGTTTTGAAAAGTTTTGAAAAGTTAGGAAAAGGAATTGTAGGTCCTGCTTCTAATGCGTTGTTAATAACTTCCATTTTTTCAGGTTCTGATAATGAAAAGAATTCTATCATCCTCTTTTTTAAAATTGGATTTCTTAGAAAATCCGGCAAATTAGCCAAATTGATAATTATATTTCCTGCAAAGTTTTCTCCAACCATCGATCTAAACGAATCACTGTTGAATATAAAATCATGTGAAAATACTTTAGCTTAAATAAACGAAATAGACGTTGAACAACATGACATCCACTGTTGTTGTTGGCGGATTTTTTGGCGATGAGGGCAAAGGAAAGATAATATCGTATTTGGCAATCAAAGATAATCCAAAAATTATTGTGCGTGGTGGAGCTGGTCCGAATGCTGGACATACAATTAGAGATGGAGATAAAGTGTACAAAGTAAGAATGCTTCCTAGTGGATTTTTAAATAAAAATGCTAAAGTAATGATTGGACCTGGTGTTGTGATCAACCCTGATGTCCTCAACAAGGAAATTCAAGATTTTGATGTTACGGGTCGTGCATTTATTGATAAACATTGTGGAATTATTGAAGAAACTCATCTAAACAGAGATTCAAAAGGTGAATTAAAAGAAAAAATTGGAAGCACGGGCTCAGGCACAGGTCCTGCAAATGCTGATCGTGCAATGAGAGTTTTAAAACTTGCAAAAGATTTTGATTCTTTATCTCCATTAATCACTGATGTCTCATTAGAGGTAAATTCTGCACTTGACGCAAATGAAAATGTCTTAGTAGAAGGAACCCAAGGTACATTTCTTTCATTGTGGCATGGAACATATCCATTTGTAACCTCAAAAGACGTAACTGCGTCTGGAATTTGTGCTGATATTGGTCTTGGTCCTACTAAAGTGGATGAAGTAATTGTTGTTTTCAAATCTTATGTTACACGTGTTGGAACTGGACCTCTTGACAAAGAACTTTCTCTTGAGGATGCAGAAAAAAAAGGCTGGTCTGAATTTGGCACTGTCACTGGTCGTCAAAGAAGAGCTGCAGATTTTGATTTTGATTTAGCTAGGCGTGCAATCATGCTTAATAGTGCAACACAAATTTCAATCACCAAACTAGATGTACTCTTTACAGATTGTGCGGGAAAAACTTCTTACGATGAACTATCTGATGATGCAAAAGCATTCATCACAAATATTGAAAAAGAATTAAACACGCCTGTTACAATTATTGGAACTGGTCCAGCTGTCAACGATGTTGTTGATAGAAGAATCTAGGCTCCTTTTTTTTGGATAAGTTTAATTTGTTAATCTACTTGTAATCCCTGTGGACAAGTTACAAACTACTGATAAATTACCACGCTACATTCAAGTTCATTCAACTTTAGAATTTACTAGGCTCGTCTGTGCATTAGAACGTGCTCCACGCGTTTCATTTTTACACGATTATGATGGAAAAAAAATTCTATCTGTACAAATGGATGTTTTAAAAGAAAAACCAATTGTCTATTACACTCATCTAGAAAATAATGGTCATTATCTTTGCTATGGTCTAAAAGGAGGAAAAGAAGAATCTGAAATTGTAGATACAACTTCTGATGCCAGCAAGCTGTATTCTCCAATTGTTAGAATAAAGTCTCTCCCTAAAACACTCCAACCTGGAAATGGTACTTTAGATAGATATCAACCAATCCAACTTGAAGATATGTCTAGTCTTGCAAAGCTCACTTGGGGCTTTGAAGAAATTCCGTTCCCATTGTTCTTATTCCCGCATAATGACAAATGGCTAATTGGTGTCTTTATGAATTTCAATGATGAAGGAACCTCTTATTTTTGTCATGTTGTCTTGGATTCTGATCCACAAAAACCCTTTTTGAAATTTACAACTTCAAACAGCTCTCAACCTACTTTCGTAGAAAATCCTTCTGAACACGGTTTTTCTTATATCAAAATTATAAAATTAAAAGACACTCATCCACTAGTAGATTATGGCCACCTTCAAAACTAGACTTTCACAGATTTCAAAAACTAATGGCAAAGTCATTCTTGCCAATGATTATGATCCCTCTGTAAAAAATTTAGAATCAAAAACTATTCAAAATATCAAACAACTGCATCCATTTCTTTGCGGGATCAAACTAAATTTCCACTTACTTTTACCTTTGAGTGGAAAAGAAATTCTAAACATAAACAAAACAGCTCACAAGTATGGATTACAAACAATTGCAGATATCAAACTTAATGATATTGGAAATACCAATAGAGTAACATCTGAGAATTTATGGGCTTTGGGATTTGACGCAGTAATTGCAAATCCAATAATGGGTCTTGACAGTCTAAAGAATCTTGTAAAATCTGCTCACAAAAATGGAAAAGGAGTAATTACATTATGTCACATGAGTGCGCCTGAGGCCAAATTATCATACGATATGGAAATCAAAATGGGTAAAAAGCAACAATTGTACCAATTGTTTTTAGATTGGGCACTTATTTCAAAGGTTGATGGGATTGTTGTAGGAGCTACTTTTCCAAAAATTATTCAATTTTGTTCTAAAAAAGCAGGAAAAAATTTGAGTATTTTCTCCCCTGGTGTAGGAACCCAAGGTGGAAACGCAAATGAAGTAATTTCCTCTGGGACTAATTACTTGATTGTTGGAAGAACAATTTTGAATGCTAAAAACCCTGTAGATGTTGCAAAAGAATTACAACTACAGAGTTTTGGAAAGTAACATCTGTGCTTTTGTTAAAACTGTCTTTGCATTATCAAATGTAGTTTTTTCCATTGCAGTATTGTAATCCATCCATGTATAATCAAGATGTTCATGTGAAATCTTGACATCTGTTTCTTTTGTTTCAGCTAAGAAAAATACAACTTTTTTATGAACTAATTCTCCCTGATACTGAAAATTATACTCAATCCATTCTTCAAAGTTTTCTAAGAAAACAATATCTGTGATTCCGGTCTCTTCTTGTGTTTCTCTAATTGCTGTTTCTTTAATTGATTCGCCTTTTTCCATTTTCCCCTTTACAAAGTCCCAATGACCTGAAGGATAATGTAAAAGCAAAAATAAATTCCCTGTACCTTCTTTTCGAAATAATACAATTCCTGCAGATGTTTCTTCAATCATTTCCCTAGTCTTCTTTTCCTCTCTTGATAAGTCCTAATTGCCCGCATTAAATCTATTTTTCTAAATTCAGGCCAAAAAATATCCATGAAAACTAATTCGCTATATGCACTTTGCCACATGAGAAATCCACTTAATCTTTTTTCTCCTGACGTTCTTAATATCATGTCTGGAGATGATTGTGGTAAATGTGATGTGTATAGATTTGATTCAATTTCTTGTTTGTTAATGTCTTTTACATCCAATGATCCTTCTTTGATTTTCTCTCCAATTTTCTTTACAGCATCAACTAGTTCGTTTTGTCCACCATATGCAAGTGCAATGTTTAGAAAATGATTGTCATATTCTTTTGTTGCATCATCTAATTGTTTTAGAACTTTCTTGATGGATTCTGGAAGTAATTCAATTCTTCCAATTCCTTTTACTCTCATCTGACTCTTATGGATTCGAGGATCATTGAGTAATTTCTCTAATCGCAAACGGATTAATTCATAGAGGTATTTCAATTCCTCGTCATCTCTGTTGAGATTTTCTGCTGAAAGTGCGTATAAGGTGACAATTTTGATATCGAATTCTTCACACCAATCAAGAAGGTTTTCTACGGCATCAGCTCCTTTCCAATGTCCACTTTTTGGCATTGATAGATGTCTTTTTGCCCATCTTCTATTGCCATCTAAAATTAAAGCGACATGGTTTGGAATATCTCCATTCTGAATTTCACTTTCTAATCTTTTTCCATAGATCTTATAGAGTCCCGATAATTGAAAAACTAAATCTTTAATCTTGCTAATATCATACCACCACTTGATAATTCATACATGATTGAAGATATCAGTGTTTTTCAGATATTAACATAATTATTCATAGAATAAATTAGTCTGAAATCATCTCTTGATCTTTATGTTTTCTATATTTTTTGAATAGAATTGTGGCTGAAATCAATGTTACTGCCAAGCCTCCCAATAGTGGGGGAATTAGAGTAAGTGAAGGTTCATCGTTTATCATGATATTTGTGAATTGAAATATTGTTGGATAAAGGGCACCTAGAACAACAATTCTTAAAATGTCACTAATTTGTCTTGGAATTCCTCCCATCCAATTACTTAGTAATGTTCCAGCAAAGATTGCGCCCATACCAATCCATAAAATTGGTAATGCCCCTGATACAAATTGTCCAACAATCACTTTGTTTGTAACTTTTGCAATCAATTCTGTATCTGCTTCAATCAATTCTGTATCTACAGTACTAACTCCAGCTGGAACTGACGAAAGAATAAGTAAAACTCCTGCTATCATAGTAAAAATTCTGATAAAACCCATGGGTGTTGGTTTTGCCCATCTTGACCATATTCTGTCTATGTCAAATGCTCTAATCAAAAATGCACCACCTAGAATACTAACAAGCACTGCAAATATTTCTGCAGTATATCCAAACACTGTAGCTGCTCCTCCGATCAACAAAAGAATTCCTGGAACTCCTAAAAAGAATTTTGAATATTTTGAATCATACACAAGCATTTTAAGATATTTTCCAAATACTGCATAAGAATACTCTACACTTCTACTTACTTTCATTACAACTCGTTGTACTGAAACTACTGGAAGTACATTTTGAATTACAGGAATAACACTTTCATCATCTTCTCCATCTGATACAATTACTGCACCGTTTGCAGAAAAATTTTCTAAAACTTTTCTTGTTTCAACAAGAATCTTTTCATCTGCCTGAACTCCTCTATCCTTAACTCCTGCAATAGTTACAACTTCTACTTGGTAACCTTTACTGACTAAATCTTCATATGTTTTAATTGCCGCAAAAATGGAATTTGAATCTGCATCTTCTGGATCTTCCAAAGCTAATCTTTGAGCTGCTTCAATACATGCATCTCTCCCAATTACTGGTGTGAGAATTCCTGTTTTTTCTCCTACATCATTATCTCTATCAATACAAATTACTAGTAATCTGTTTGCGGTAGATGCATTAACCTCTTTTTCAACTCTACCTTTTTGATGAGACATTCTAATTCTAGTTACATAATTGCTTTTTAACGATTTCCAACCAATATGAATAGTAAAATTCGGTATTGAGGCTAATCTGGCCTTGTTTGGTCAGACATTTTGACAAATTCTACTGACTCTTTTTTTAGAGATTCTATCTTTTCTAAAATTTTATTCATTTCCTCTTCATTACTCTCATTTTCAATCATGCTGGCTAAAACTTTGGTTTCTACAATGTACGAGTTGAATGATTTTAAAGCATCCATGTAATTGATATAACTTGTTTGCCATTCTTCTGATGGTTTTGATGTCACAAACTCACTAATCTGTGCAGTTACTTGAGACGATGTCACTTCAGTCATTGCAATATATTCTTGAGGGGATATTTTCCCACTTTGCATGTTTTGATATTCAAGTTCGATTGATTCTTGTAAAACCTCATGGATTTTTTTTACCCCGTCCAAATAATTCTCATAGTCAGTTACTATGAATGTTGTAGGATCATTCTGAGGAATAGCATATAGCAAAAAACTCGCACCCGTTATTGCTGCTAAAATAATCACTGTTACTACTATTCCTTTTTTTGACGCCATTTTGTTTTTTCATTAATAAGGAGTTTATAATTGATAATAATCGATAAGTTCTTAGTTTTCTAAACAAATTTTTGAAAAAACATCATTTTTCTGCTTCTTATTGATATTTTTCTAAAAAACCATCCCGATATTTGAAATTACACACAAAATTGATTTTTTGATGCCTAAAAAAATTTACGCACATCTAGTCTATAGTGAAATAATTTTCACAGCCTCTGCCTAAATACCACCAAGTTTGACAAATTTCATAATGGTTCAAGCATATTGCGTAAAATGCAGAGCAAAAAGGGACATTAAAGATCCCAAAGAAACTACTCTAAAGAACGGACGTCCTGCTGTAAAAGGTACGTGTCCAACATGTGGTACAAACGTCTTCCGTATAGGAAAGATGGATTAGACATCAAACAAGGTCCACACGATTCTCTTTTTCAAAACCCATATAGGGTCTACCATACATTATTTTTTAGTGACTAAAACAGATTACGAGAATCTACTCAAACGTATTCAGGACAAGCTGGGTGATACCGATAAAGAATCCCAAACCCGATTTGAGCTTCCTGTGGTAGATGTGATGTGGGAAGGCCAAAAGACTTTCTTACGAAATTTCTCAGAATTCCCAAAGGTTTTACGAAGAGATCCAGACAAAGTTCTACAATACCTTTCAAAAGAATTTGCCGTTCCAGCAGAAAGATTAGGGGATAAGGCTATGTTTGTAGGTAGAAGAGCTCCTGATGATTTTACAAGATTATTTCAAATCTACGTTAAGGATTATCTTGAATGTCCAACATGTAAAAGTCCTGATACAAAAATCCTCAAAGAAAATAGAATATCATTTTTAATTTGTGAGGCATGCGGAGCAAAATCTACTTTGAAAGGTAAATATGCGTAATGCAATTCTCAGTACGAACTACTAACTACCAAAACCAATCTATGTTAAATATTTGTGATGTTGATCTTTTGGGAAAAAAAATCATTGAAGGTGAACTAACTATGCACATAAGTGAAAGCTATTACGGAGAAAGATTTGTTGAGAAAGATGAAGCTGAATCTCTATTGAAAACTTCATCAATAATTAACATGGCTGGAAAAGAAACTGTATCTTTATCTCTTAAACTTGGAATTGGTTCAGAACTTGCAGTTAAAACAGTTTCAGATGTTCCTTTCTTAATAATTTTTAATATGTAATAGATTGATTTGACTTTGCAAACTTTTTTTGTTTATAATAGAGATCTCTTATATCTGGTGAGGGGAATTTAATTTATTGACTGACATACTTAGTAAAAAATTAGAATCTAAACTAGATGATAAAATATTTGCAAAACGACATCGAAAACATTTGGATGATGGTTTTAAAAAAGGAAAAGTTGTCAATGAAGTTTTAGATAAACCAACTGTTATGACATTATACAAAATGATTACTGATCATATCATTGCATACGTCAACGGTTCTGTAAGTGCTGGAAAAGAATCTGTCCTTTTCTGGGGTGTTGATGAAAACGATGTTAATGTTGCTCTGAAAATTTATTTGGTAAGTACTTCAAATTTTAAAAAACGTGAACCGTATATTCTTGGAGATCCAAGATTTTCTCATGTAAAAAAAGGTACAAAAAATTTAGTTTATCTCTGGGCAAAAAAAGAATTTAAAAATCTGACTCAGTGTTATGAGGCTGGAATTCCAGTCCCTAGACCTCTATATGTGACTAACAACGTTTTAGCTATGGAATTTGTAGGTGATGGCGGGAAACCTGCCAAAACTTTACTGTATTCAGAAGTAGATGAAACTGACTATTTTCAAGCTATATCCATACTCAAAGATCTGTACAAGAAAGCAAAATTAGTTCATGGTGATTTTTCAGAATATAATATTTTTAAAACTGAGAATGGGTTAGTAGTTTTTGATTTAGGATCTGGCGTTGATCTTAGACATCCAAATGCTCAAGAATTTCTTAAACGAGATATTAATAACATTGGAAGATTCTTCAATAAAAGAGGAATTTCTATTGAAGATCCAGATGAACTATTTGAGGAGATTGTAAAATGAGCTTTGAAAAATTAATTCGCATTCCAAATGACCGTATTGCTGTTTTAATTGGTAAATCTGGTAGCGTAAAATCAAAAATTGAAACTGCTTGTTATGTTTCTCTTGATATTGACGGTGATACTGGTGAAGTTTTTATCAAGTCTGAAGGTGATGTAGAAAAAATACAACCCTTCAAAGCTATGGAGATTGTTACTGCTATCGGTCGAGGCTTTTCTCCTGAAAATGCAATGACTTTACTAAAAGGTGAAAATGCATTACATGTAATAGATCTTAGAGAATTCGCAGGAAAATCTAACGCAAATGTTGAAAGGATAAAAGGGAGGATTATTGGAGAAGGTGGTAGAGCAAGACGAAACATGGAAAATCTTAGTGGTACTCATATCTCAGTTTATGGAAAAACTGTTTCAATTATTGGCGATTCAAGTAAACTACGTTTAGCAGTTGATGCAATTTCCTCTATATCTAGTGGAAGTATGCATGGTGCTGTTTATACAAAATTAGAAGCTGCAAATAGAAAAGAAAAACAAGAGAAAATGAAATTGTGGGAAGATCAAGATGTCTTCTATTAAAGAAAAATTTAATCAGATTTCTCCTAGTGAGTTCTTTTACAGTAATCGTGATTTAGCTGGATTCAGTAATCCTACAAGATCATTATACACAGCTGTTCGAGAGTTTGTTGAAAATGCGTTGGATGCATGTGATCAAAAGGGGATTTTACCTGATGTCCATTTGACAATCAAGGCAGTTGATCCTGAAAAACCTGATCCTAAACCCTATATTTTGACCGTAAAAGATAATGGACCTGGAATAGACGCAGAGCATATTCCACTTGCATTTGGAACTGTTCTATATGGTTCTAAATTTGGACTAAAACAGGCAAGAGGGATGTTTGGACTCGGAGCAACTATGGCTATTCTTTATGGACAAATCACAACTAACAAACCAGTAACTGTGAAAAGCTCTGTAGATGGCGCAACTCAACATATTTTTGAATTACTACTTGACATTCAAAAGAATAAACCTGTAATTGTGCAACATACAACGAAAGAAGTTTCAAAAAAAGGACTTACTGTAAGTATTTGCTTGGAAGGTGATTATTCTAAAGCTGGAAACAAAATACGAGACTATGTCTATGAAACTTCTTTGATCACACCATACGCATCTATTACTTTTGATGATCCAAAAGGGCAAAAATTCAGTCATCCTAGATTTGTAAAAGAAATTCCACCACCACCAACAATCATTCGTCCTCACCCACATGGAATTGACGTAGAAAGAATTAGAAGAATGATAGTAGAATCTCAATTTGAAATTCCAACTATTGACGATGCGATGATTGAAAAAGTAAGAAAAGATTTGGGATTATCTGCAAAAAGTCTTAGTTTTACAGGAATTATGGAGAAAGCAAAGAAGAAATGGAAAACACTTCCACGTCAAGTAAGAGTTGTAATTGCTTTGATGTCATTTTTAAAAATGGATTTTGATAAATTAAGCAAAATACGAATTGAAGATATTGATATGCCAAATAATAAATTATTTTATTGGGATTTTGGTGAGTCTCAATCAAATTCCATTGATATGGATCCTGAAAGTCCATACTACAAACAATTAACTAATACTGTTCAGGGTGAACCTCTTACAACATTTCTTACAAAACGATTTCAAAGAATTGGTCCTACAACTGCTGTGAAATTTGCAGAATTTGCAGGATTTAAACCAGAAAAACGAATGGGTACTTTGTCTAATGAAGAATTAGTTCAGCTTAGTGATTCACTTCAAAAATTTGAAGACTTTATGGCTCCTGATTCTACATGCTTGGCTCCTTTGGGAGAAGATCCATTAGAAAAGGGAATCAAGAAGTTCTTTAACCCTGATTTTACCGCAGTTGTCCAACGTCCGCCTTCTGCATATTCTGGTTTTCCATTCATTATTGAGATGGGAATTGCATATGGTGGGGATATCAAGTCTGGAGGGCCACATGTGTATCGTTATGCTAATCGAATTCCATTACTATATGATGAAGGAAGTGATGTAGTTCTAAAAGTAGTCAATGATACTGATTGGGGGAGATACAAGGTAAAAGGTGATCCTCCATTCATCATAGTATCTCATATTTGTTCAACTAGGATACCATACAAAACAGCAGGAAAAGAAAATGTTGCTGACAGACAGGAAATTGAGAGGGAATTAAGATTGGCATTACAATTCTTATCAAGAAAATTAGCAGCATACATGTCTAAAAGGGGACAAGCTGATATGGCAAAAAAGAGGGCAAATCTTTATGCAAAATATATTCCATTAATTGCAGAATTTTGTACAGAACTTGCTGGTAAGAAAAAAGCACCTAATTACAAGAAAATATTAGATGATAATGCAGTTGAATCTAAACAAGTAGAGGAGGAAAAAGAAATTGAAAACAACTAAAGAACAAAGCAAAATAAATGCGCGAAGCAAGAAAGCTGATGAAAAACAGAAAAACATCCTAGAGATGCTCAAAAGTCACGGTGCCAAAATTTATGATGATTTGGATAATGGACAATTCCCTAAATTCTCAATCCCGAGCAGATCTGTCAGTAACATAGTTTATGATAAAAAACTCCGACAATATATTTTGGGAAATAATGCTGCTGTGAGAAGCTCAAGAAATTCTGCACAATTAAGATCATTTACACAATTAATGTGGTTGGCATTTTTTGCAAATAGATTAACTCATGAAAAAAAGTCATCTACATTAAGAGATGTCTATTATTCTTCTCAGGCTTTCGCTATTGAATTTGAAGATCAATCAGAGTCAGATAATATCATCGTAGATTTAGAAGCTGTGACATCTAAACCTCGAGAAGATTTTCATATCTTCCCTGAGGAGAGAAGCTCTATTTTTGGTGATTTGAACATAGAGTATACTATTCCTGGCTATGAGGGAAAAACCATGAACTTATCAAATCATCCTGATGGCTATTCTATAGGTCCTAGTTTGACTACTGCCGAATTAGTTGATACAAGTGCAGAAATTGTCATTGCAATCGAAAAAGGTGGCCTTTTCACCAGATTTGTTGAAGAACAAATTGATAAAAAATTCAAATCAATCATCATTAACACTGGTGGACAAGCACCACGTTCAACTCGAACTCTGTTAAAGAGACTGCATGATGAAATGGGATTGCCTGTAATCGTTCTCACTGACGGAGATGTGTATGGAGAACATATTGCAATGGTTATAAAATCCGGTTCAGCAAATGCAGCTCATCTTAGAGAACTTACAGTGCCTGATGCAAAATGGGTAGGTGTTTGGGCTACTGATATTGAAAAATACAAACTGCCAACTATTCCTATGACTGAATCTGATATTAAGAGATGCTATGATCTTCAAAAAGATCCTAGATACCAAGATGGAATTTGGAAAAAAGAATTAGATGTATTTCTAAGATTAAAACGTAAAGCAGAATTAGAGGCTTTCTCAAAATATGGTCTTACAAATATTACCGACAAATATCTTCCACAAAAATTAGAATTGGCAAAAAGTCTATAGTTATTTTATTCTTAGTGTCAATACACCATTTCTGTATTTGAAATCAAAAATTTGCATATCGTTTACTCCTTCTATAGGAACTTCTTTTGAAAATCCTGCAGTTCCTCTAATGTATAATATGCCATCTACTAGTCTGACTGCAATTTTATCTTCTGGACCTGGAACCTCTGCAACGAAAACAAACTCGTTTTCTCCTTTTATCAAATCATAAACCCAATTCTTTGATTCTTGTTCTCTAGCTTGTGTGTAAATTGGTTTTTGATCTTTTGCCATTCTTTTCAGAACTCTGGCCCAGTAAAACATTGTAAGGGCTGCTGCACCGATTAGAATGAAACTCACAAAACCTGAATCTGCTCTTTGTGTCATGATATAGATTATGCCTAAAAACAGAATAATGATGATGGGAATTACAAAATTCAAAGATTGTTCATTTGAATATGTTCCCTTATAACTTGCCAAACAGTAAAA
The DNA here is from genome assembly GCF_054095695.1 of Candidatus Nitrosopumilus sp. bin_6a. NCBI lineage: Archaea > Thermoproteati > Nitrososphaerota > Nitrososphaeria > Nitrosopumilales > Nitrosopumilaceae > Nitrosopumilus > Candidatus Nitrosopumilus sp. bin_6a. The sequence continues at coordinate 18,833 of NZ_JBSWSR010000007.1, read as the reverse complement.
ATTATTGTCTGCCAAATATAAAGTATCTTTGGTATTGCGACAATATCTTCTCAAGTATTAGCCGTTGTAAGATGTTTAACAAATATTGTAAATCTTCACTAATGCCTAAAACTCCACAAGTTTTTTATTGCAATTTTTAATCCTTAATCTAATGATAAATCAAAAACTAATGTTGACTACAATGATTCTTACTGGATTCATTATAACTATGACACCATTTGCATTTGCTGAACAAGTTTCAGTTAGCTTGCCCCAAGGATCTTCTATTACTGGATGCGAAGAAACAAACGAATGTTTTCTTCCATATATGGTAACTATTAATCCCGGTGATGAGGTGGTATGGAGCAATGATGACTCTGCAGCACACACTGTAACAAGTGGGAATGCACCTAATGCCGATGGACTCTTTGACAGCGGTATATTCATGGCAGGTACAACATTTTCACACACATTTGACACACTTGGAAAATATGACTACTTTTGTGTAGTTCATCCCTGGATGGTAGGCCAAGTATTTGTAACTGTAGGTGGAGATAATGAAAAAGATTTGGGTACAATTACAATAGGCTCAACTATTGAACCAAATCCAGAAGTAGACAATCTAATTGCAAACATTGTATCTAGTGAAGGAACTGCAAATGAAGTGATGACTATAGATGTCACCATTACCGACTTGGATGGTAATCCTGCAGAGCACATTACCTATAACATACAGGCAATACATGGAACAATGGTATTGTTAAATGAAGAAGGACATATGCATAAAGGTACTGCAACTAATACTCATACAACAAGTGCTTTGACAATTGACGCATCTGATGATTCACCTGTAACAATTACTGTTAACGCAGTTGGGTTTGGACATGATGAGCAATACAGAGAAGTATTTGGTGAAATTGCAAAAAAACAAGTGGTGCCAGAATTTGGAACCATTGCAATGATGATACTTGCAGTATCTATAGTTAGCATAATAGCCATTACAGCAAAAACTAGAATCGTTCCAAGATTTTAGAACTATTTCTTTTTTTATTTAATAAAATTCCCTTCCCTGTAGATTGTATTAAGAAACAATTAAGGAGATGATCTTAAGAGATCTGTACTAGAATGATAATTCTCCTTTAGAGATGTTCTATTCATCAATTAGAGCAGAAGCTACAAGAAAGATTACTTTCCAGAAAAATATAATCTATTTCTACATTTATCCTATTTTTATTGATTTTGATACATTATATGTCCTATTCTCTCAATAAAGTTCCTAAAGAGAATTAATCTTATCTAAATTACATGAATTTTTGATTTATCTATTCTGATAATAGTTATATACTAAATACAGACCCGTAATCTAGTGTAAAAGTATGAGTATCAAATTCAACAGATCAATACAAGAGATAAAAAATATCTTGATAATCGACGATAACCAAAGCATAACCAAATTACTGTCGCGTTTTTTAAACATGACAGATGTCAAACATACAATTGCAAGTACGGGTCAAAATGGTTTGAGTCTTATTAAACAAGGTAATTTCGATGTAGTCTTGTTAGATCTTAACATGCCTAGTTTTAGCGGTTATGATGTTATTGATTCCTTAGAAAAAGAGGGAAAACTCAAAGATGAAAATATTTTCGTATTCACTGCAACAAATATTGAAAAATCAGAAGAAGAAAACTTGTTAAAACGTGGCATAATGGGATGTGTCAAAAAACCAATACGTGTTAACGAACTTTTAAAATTAATCGGAGTCTAAATTGGATGAGAAAAGCCCTGATTTTGAGTATAGGGAAGAAAAACAAGAAAAAATAATATTAAAAGAAATTGTGGATAATGTTGAGAAAAAAGTAAAAGAATTAGAAAAAGATAACACCGATCTGAAAGAGAAAATCTCTTCTCAGAATCATAGTTTGGCAGAATTAAAACAGGAAAATAGTTTTTTAACTGAAGAAGAAGATATTCTGTATCAAAAAACAACAGAATTAGAAAATAATTCCAAAAAATTACAAAAAAACATAGCAGAAAAAGATGTGCTACTTAAAGAATCCGAACAGAGTGAAAAAATTTTAGAAAGCATTGCTGACTTGGAAAATAAAAGAGCAGTCAAGTATAACCGCAAATATGTATTGTCAATAGTGTTTGCAGTAATTGTTATTGGGATTGTTGTGCCATATTCATATTATATGAATACATTATCTGGACTTGAATATGGGGTAGAACCAGATTCTATTACATCAGGATATGTTGTCTATAATTTAAGGGGAGATACTATAGCCACATGGCTATCATGGAGATTAGTGGAAGGCAATGAACTAAATGTAAATATTATCAACAAAGAACAATTTCCAGACAAGATCCCAATAATAGAGGAGGTTATTCTCTCAAAAGAGGCTATTGATATAGATGACTCTTTACTTCACAAAGGACCTGTTGGGTCAACATCAACTTATTATGTTGGCTGGCTTGGAGCGTTGGAAACGAATTATCAGGACACTAAATTTTACATTCCAAAAAACTTTCAAATTGTTGACTCTGCAACAGGTGCAGGAGACATTACAATTTATCTCACAAAAGATAAGAGCGGTGACGGGTATTCAGGATTTACAAAGTCCATAGCGGATGAGAGTCAAAATCAGATACTAAAATCCACCATCACGATATATGAAGTAGATAAATTGTCAAAAGCACAATTTGAAACCATACTAAGACACGAGTTTGGCCACGCGTTGGGATTGGCACACTCTACAGCTCCTGAAGATCTGATGCATCCCACAATAGAGACAAATTATCCATATATTTCAGAATGTGATGTTGACGCAATAATTTCACTATATGATGGGCACAAAACAAGCGAAGTAGTATGTCAAAAATGATCAGGTGTTTGTGAATCAATGAATCGTAAACTGATCATAATTTCATTTACGGTTGTTGTCTTAGTCACAGGATTATTAGCAGTTAATACATTCAAACCCGATCAGAAACAAGAAGTTAGATAGCAATGAAAATTTTTACAAAGATTAGCATAATTTTTATCGTGATATCGCTGGTTTTTGTCACAGGAGGAATCATCTCATTAGAAAAACTAGAACAGATGGCAAATCCAATAACCAAAACTTTTCCCCAAAAAATCGATGAGTTGTCTCTAAAAACCAAATCGGATATTCAAGCCCAACTTATTCGCTATTATGATGAAGTATTGACTCAATCAGCAAGAAATTATGCATTTACGCAAGATAAAAAATGGGAGGAAAGATACCAAAAAATAAAGCCAATTCTAGATGAATTGATTACAGATACAATTAATCACGGAGACGAGGAAGAGAAGAGAATTTTTGATGATATCAACATGGCACACATTGCACTTGTGAAAATGGAGTACGATTCACTTGAACTTGTAAATAATGGACAAAGCGAGGTAGCAATCCAAATACTCGAAAGTTCTGAATATTGGGAAAAAAAGAAAATCTACCAGAAAGGCATTGAAGACTATGTAGTTCATGAAAACATGGTTTTAGATGACACACAGAAATCATCCACCGATTCTATAGATGAAATAATTTACAAAGTAACTGATATGATTAATTTCAATCGTGTTATAATTTTATTTTTCATTCCGATCATTTTAGGGGCATTCCTTGTACTGGGTTTTTTTATATCAAAATCATTTTCAGACCCAATGAAAAATATAATCCTCGGAATTGATCATGTAAAAAAGGGAGATCTTGAATTTGTTATTAAAAAGGAGGGGTCTGAAGAACATCATAAAGTTATTGATGCATTTAATCAAATGACAACATATATCAAAGAATCACAGATCACTCTTAAACAACAACTATTACAGATTGAAAATCTAAAAAGTTCCCTAGATAACTCATCTATTGTAGCCATCACAGACAAAGACGGCACCATAACTTATGCCAACAAAAAGTTCTGCGATATTTCAAAATATTCCAAAGAAGAGTTAATTGGACAAAACCATTGCATACTAAAGTCTGGATTTCATAATGCCGAATTTTATCAAAACATTTGGAAGACCATATCTTCAGGAAAGATCTGGCAAGGAGATATCAAAAACAAGGCAAAAGACGGGACGTTTTACTGGGTCAGAACTGCCATTACTCCATTTATTGGAAAAGATGGAACAGCGCAGTACATTGCAGTCAGAACAGATGTCACTGAATTATATGCGCAAAAAGATACGATTGAATCACAATTTCAAGAGTTAAAGAAAAGAGATCGCCAAAAAGACGAATTCATATCAATGATTTCCCACGAATTAAAATCTCCAATATTTCCAATTATTGGGTATTGTGATCTATTAAGAGAACCTGAACTTTCAAAGAATTTTAACATTTTACATTTTGAAGCACTTGATGAGATCACTTCAAATGCAGAAAGATTAGGAAGAATAACAGAAGGCCTGTTGGATGTCAACAGAATAAATATGAAAAAATTACGATATAACATAGAAAAATTCTCACTTGCTAAATTTGCAACTCGTATAGCAAAAGAGCATGCTCATCTAATGAAAGAAAAGCAAATTGAATTTTATGTCTTGCCAGTAGAAGATCAAATAATAGAAAGCGATGAACAAAGATTAATGCAGGTTATTGGCAATATTATTAGAAATGCAGTTGATTTTGTACCTAATAAGGATGGAAAAATAACTGTGAATATTCGCTCGAAATCAGGACATATTACTTTTAGTGTAAAAGATAACGGAGTTGGAATGTCTAAAGAAAATCAGCATGAACTATTCACACCGTTTTATCAGGTAGATTCCTCTGCTACTCGAAAGCATGGTGGAACAGGATTAGGGTTGGCAATATGCAAGGGAATTGTTGAAGATTTAGGTGGTAAAATTTGGGTTGAGAGTGATGCAGGTAAAGGCAGTACATTCTTTTTTTCTGTACCTCTAAAAAGCATTGAAAAGAAAGACGAAAGTGGCGACAATACACAAGAACAGTAGGGATCAAATTCAATATGTTTAAACTCAGGAGGGATTTCTAAAAACCATGACAGCCACCACGGTTGAGGATATCAAAAAATACGACAGTGCTTGTAAAGAATTATGCAATGAAGATAAAATCAGGCATGTGGGGGTAATAAACAATCTAGGCAGATTAATTGCAGGAGGTTTCAAAGAAGGCACAGCCCCTCTTTTAGACAATAGCAAAATTGCCATGACATACATGCAAATGCAATTAGATTTTAAAATGAGGCAAGAATTAGATGAATTTCTTGGTCCAATTGATTATATTGCATCAAGAAGAACAAAGCAACTAATCATCAATGTGCCAATTGGAAATAAGTTAGTGGTGATTTCTGCAGAACCTGATGCAGATGACAAAAAAATAATTAAAAAAGCTGAAGAATTATTTGATGATATAAAAATATCTACAGTTTAATTTTAAAAATTATTTCATAAGAACAAGTAAGAGTAAAAATTCATGCTATGTAACAATGTATTATTCTGAGATGTATGATTTTCAAAAATCAATAAATCATGTAGTTTTAAGCAACAGAGAATTGAGTTTAACTCTATTTTCTAAAATATCATTACGTAATTTGTCGATATCTTGAGTCAATTTCAAAGCAATTGGTTCAGTAGATGAATCAAGTTTTTTTGAAACTAAATCATGTAAATCATTTCTCATATTAGCTAGAGAATCTTCCATTTCAGATATCTGAGTTTCTAGAGACTTGATTTGTGATGAAACTGCAGAATTGCCACTTATTGTTGGAATTATAGATTCAGAATCTATTGCGTTGATTCTTGCAATACCAACTTGACAAGAGTTGGGAATAATTCTATCTATGAACTTTACATCGACAGATTCAGAGTCAGAAGTAACTGTAATTATAGGCAACCTAATGTTTTGTTTTCCAGCACATGCTTCAAAGACCACATTGAATCTTTTGACATCAGGATTGTTTGAACCAGTGGGAGATACACTTTCAGATACTGAAATGAGATTTGTGCTCATGCCATCTAGGGGTTTTCCTGTAATTGATTTTGGTAAATCGATTTTTGATGCTTTTGTATTTGCAGGCACATACAATGCCATCATATATCTTCTAAGTTCATCCTGAAGTTCTTTCAGTTCTTTCTTCATAGATAAAATATCGTTTAGACTTTCTGATGGAGGTAATTGATCATCAGATCTTGGAATTTTTTGTTTAGCAGTAGAGATCTTGTTTTTTAGATCAGTGATTTGATTTTCGAGTACAGAAATTTTTTCTGAGATTCCCCCTTTGTTTAGAAGAGTAGCAGTAATAGAATTAGGATCAGAAGCTTTGATTATTACAGAACTAGTGTAGCATAGTCCAGGTTGCAATGAGCTTCCCAACTTTACACTTTTTGTCTCACTATCAGAAGTAACAAAAATTTCAGGAGCCCTAACTAATTTTGTAGTACCGCAAGCATCAAACACATATGCATACCCCGAAACACTAGATTTTGCAGCAGTAGAACTTGTTGAAAGTTGTTTCAAAGTGGTAATTTTTGTTATCGTTCCAGCAATTTCACCTCTAACTAGTTTCTTTGATTGGATTTCTTCAATTTTTTGCTCAGATAGTTTTTTTGCCCAACCGTATTCAGCTAATTTTTCAGCAGTTGAAGGTTTTACACATGAAACTTTTTCTGAAGAACTTTTGATGATTTTTACTAACCCTTCAGCACAGATAATTTGATCATTTGTAAAATTTAATTTCATTTGTTGTCTTGGACTAATTACATCAGCAAATGCTTGAGAAGGTAATGTTCCTGAAATCAAAATAATTCCAAGTAAAACAGCAAATAGATGAATGGACTTCATGATATTGTACGTTTCATATCGTTAAAAAGCATTGATAATAGTGAATTAAATTCCAAATCAGCTGGAACTTTTTTTATCTAATCCAATGTTTTTTAGGAATTTGTTTGACTCTGTTAAAGCATGTTTTTTGATTTTGAGCCTATCATCTTTTTTAATAGATTTAGATGCTAACTGAAGCATCTCATCCATTAGATGAATTCCTCCTTGTGCTCCTTTTTTAAGTCCTAATTGATACAAAAGAGGTAATTTTGACATATCAGCAGGCACATTCATTTTGATTTCAGAGAGGGTGATTTTTTTATCAGGAGTTTCAATCTCAGTGAATTTATCCACAACTTTTGAGAGTAATTTTTCAAGATTTTCACTTAAATTTATTTCAAGTTTGGTGTTCTTTTCTTTTCGAGACATCATTACGATTCTCTTAATTTTCAGAATAGCTTGATTTGTCTCAACAGGATCAAAATCATTTGCAGAAAGATCTAAATCAAAATCATGCATAAACGCTTCTGCAATATATGAAATTGCTTCTTTTCTACAGGATGCTTGGGTAGTTCCAAATGGACAATTTTCACAATTTGTTGTAAAATATCTAGAGCCTCGTTGTCCAAAGCTTGACAAAATGATTTTATCTTCTTCACGTAATTTAGCAATAGTTCTTGAAACAAGACCTTCATCAATTTGTAATGCTTGAGAGATTTCTTGATTAGAGTAAGATCCTTCATCAATTAATTTTAAAATTTCTTCTTCCAAGTCTCCTGGAGAACGTCTTGAAGGTTCATCTATTGCATCAGATAAATAATGAGGTACTAGTTTGTCATTCTTATCATGATTAATTACAAAATATGTTCCATCATATCTTGCATCTAGTCCAGAAAGAGTTTCTGTTTTGATAATTTTTGTAATGATTTTTTCAAGATTTTTAATTTTGAAATCTTTTAAAAGTTTGGTCAGTGTAATTGTTGGAATTTTTAGATTGTTTGCAGCAAATAAATAATATAATGCCCATCGTACTTTTCTTTCATCACTTCTCTCAATCAATCTTAGCAAATTGCAAAAAATGTCAATTTGTTTCCATTTAATATCAGATATTTCAGTTTTAGAATTTTTTACAAAAAGTGATCTATCCAATTCTTTTAAAAAATCTTCAAATTGTTTTACAAGTTCCGATTTTTTAATTTTTGACACTTGTTTAATTTTTGAACTTAGAGTAATGGCATCAAGCAGTTCTTCTTTTGATACAATTGTTTCATTTCTAAAAAATTTAGTTTCATATTTTAAAAATTCAAAAAATTCCAAAGTTTTATTTTTAATAGATATGGGTGGAAATACTCTCAATCCAGATAGATTTGAAAATGATAGACCCACATAGTAGCGAAAAACAAGTTGATTATTTATGCTTATGAAGACAACTGCATGACCGAATTTTCCATAAAAATAACTAGTTTGATTAAATTTGATTCTAATCAAAAATGTTTTCTCTTAATAGCAAAATGAATCAAGATGTTTCATGACTGCCACTTTCTACAAAATGATGAATTTGCAATCAAAAATACCCGGAGTTCAGATTAAAAATACATTAGAAGTGAAGACTTGTTCAAACAAAAGAACTGAATTAGATCAAGATTTTACTTGGGAAGATTTTAGAGGGTTATCTCTTGGATTTGAGGGAGATTATAATTGATCAAAGATTTCATTCAAAATCTTGTCAAAAAGAGAAAAAATCAAATCAGGATCAAGCAGGAATTGTTGGAGATTATGAAATGATTAACATCCCATATGACTCTAAATCATTAAAAATCAAATTACAAATAGATGCATCCAAGTGGGTGTGATGATTGGGTAAAAAAAGAAAGAAACTGTTTGATGAAACAATTCAATTTTAAATTAACAATCATAAAATTTTTGAATTACAATGTTTTATGTAATTTATTAAAATATTAGATTTGGTAAATTATCATATCATGTTTTTTTACTTTCAGTTAAAAGATTCATAATTGCTTCATCTGTAATTATTCCGATAACCTTTCCATCATTGTTTGGATCAACTACAGGTATCATATCAAATGGATGTGAATTCATTTTTTGAATTACAGCAAATAGATAATCATCAGGTAATGTTGTATGAAATTTTCTATACATTACATCACCAATTGTGATAAGATCTCTTGTTTTTTTATGCGAATTATTTATCTCTCTCTTTGATACTAATCCTACAAGTACATCATTATTATCAAAAACAAGGAATGGTTTCTTGGTGAGTTCATTGTTTTTAATAAATTCCTTGATTGTAACATCAGGCTTTGTTTTAGAAAATTCAGTATTAGTTACGGCAATGGCAAGAGTATCAGATACAACCCTTCTGAAATAAAGAGGAACTAGGCCAAGTTCAGCAGCTCCAACCTTAAAGTGAGTAATTTTCTTTAATTTGCGTTGAAGTTCAACACTTGAAATAATCATAGTGATTAGAGTGCCAAGAACCAAAAGTGAAAACAGTTTGTCATCCATTATTTTTGCTTGTAATAAAGAGAGCATCAAAGCCAAATCAACTGCACCTTTTGACATGACGCCATATGCCACAGTTGTTGCAGGACGCATTTTTGCGATACGAACAGCAATGTACGAACCCAAAAATTTGACGCCAGTCATAATTATTATGAAAACTGTAATTATCCACCATTCTAACTCCAAGAATGCAAGACTGAAATGAAGACCTATTCCAGCAAAGAATATTGGAATAAAAATTCCATATCCAATTGCACGAATGTTTTTTGAAATTTCATGATATTCATCTCTAGTCATCCTAGAGACTGCAATTCCTAAAAGAAGTGCCCCGATTGCACCATGCACTCCACTGATTTCTGCAAAATATGCAACAAGCAAAATCATGCCAATTACTATTGCAAAATATGCTTCTTTTACACGAAGATGATGCTTCATCAATCTGAAGAATTGAGGTAATCCATATACAGAAAGAAGTCCAGCAACTGCAAAGAATATCACCATCTTGGCAAACAACCACAACATTTCTGAAATATCTGGAGATTCAGAGTTTGTATCTATCTGGATAAACACACTTACAAAAATAATTGCAATAAACTCAACAATTGCAGTTACAGTAAAAATTTGAAGACCAATTGTTGATTTTAATTTTCCAAGATCACTTAGAACCTTGGCAGTAACACCTAAACTTGATGCAGCTATTACACTTGCAATAGCAAAAGATTGAATGAAATCCATATCTATCGCTAGTCCAAAAACACCTGCAATCAGAAAAGGCATCAAGAATGCAATTGCAGAACCTGCAAAAATTCTACCTTTCATTACTTTAAACAAACCAGCAACATCAATTTCTTCAAGACCTATTAAGAAAAACAAAAAGAATATACCGATTGAAACAAAGAGCTCTATTGCTTCAATAGGATGCACTAAAGCTAAAAATGCAGGTCCTACTATTATCCCCGCAATTACATTTCCAAGAATAGAAGGCTGTCCAATTCTATGAAGGAGTTCACCTCCAAGTTTTGAAGCAATAACCAATACAGCAATGAATAAAATAGATTCAAAAGACAAACTTGATCAGATCACCATTTTTCCATTAGATAAACTAAATGAGAATCATGTAAAATCTACAGAAAAAAAAACAAAATCAGATTATGAAGAATATTCCTTGAATCCTTTATCAGTAGGATAAAGTTCAGTTTTGGGGCCAAGCAGTCCTTGCTTGTGAACTACTTTGAGTAATCCATTTTTTTCTAAATCTTCCAATACAGAGTCAAGTTCTGAACTATCTAAGCCAGTGTTTTTTTGAATATTTTCAAATGTTTTTGAGCCTCGATTTAATACATCTAAAACAAGATCATTTTTTGATTGAGGTTTTGAAGATTCCATGTTAGCCCTTTCTTGCATATTAAGTCTATTTTCGTCAAAACCTGATTGAAATTCACTTTGAGGTAAAGGTTTAGAGAAATTTTTCCCTATTCCTTTTTTTGCTAAAATACGAGGAATGATTCTTGCTAAAGGGATTGCCAAGAAAATTATGATGTAAATCCATGAAAAGTTAGGATCAGCCATTAGTTTTTTTTCACATAGATAGCATAAATTTGTTGAGAAGATTCAGTTTTTCAAGACAATGCATTAGATTGGTATAATAGTAGAAGATATGCCACTATGTACATTGTCAAAGTATCAATCTCCTTCAGTTAATGTGAATATGAGTGCAGCAAAAGGTATTGCAGTTGCAATTGTTATTCTCATAATTATCGGAGTTGTGGCAACAGCCTCTGTAAAGATTGTTGATTCAGGCCATAGAGGAGTTTTATTACATTGGAGTGCAGTTGATCTTACACAGCCCCCACTTGAAGAAGGATTACATTTTGTGGTTCCATTCCAAGACGAAGTAGTCAACATTGAAGTTCGTACTTTGAAATATGCAAGTGATGCACGTAGTGCATCAAGAGACTTGCAAACAGTTGAAACTACAGTGACTGTCAACTATCATCCAGAAAAAGAAGCAGTTCACAGACTATACAAGAATTTAGGGCTTGATTATGAGAATAGAGTAATTCAGCCAGCAATTGAGGAAACAGTAAAACAAGTAACTGCAAAATATAATGCTGAAGAATTAATTACAAAAAGACCCCTAGTCAAACAAGACATTGAAGTTGCAATCACTGAAAGGTTAAATCAATTCGAAGTTGTAACTGAAGTGATTTCAATCACAGATTTTGAATTTTCACCATTATTTGCTCAAGCAATCGAATCTAAAGTCGAAGCAGAACAAAATGCTCTTAGAGCAGAGAATGATTTAAGAAGAATTGAAGTTGAAGCAAGACAAACAGAAGCCAATGCAGTAGGTTTGGCAAATGCAAATATTGCAGAAGCCAAAGGTGAAGCAGAAGCAATTGCCATAATTAACAAAGCACTTGCCGAAAATCCAAATTATCTTGATTGGCTAAAAACACAAGCTTGGGACGGTAAACTACCACTGGTGGTAGGAGAGGGCGGAACCCCATTTATTCAAATCCCAGTAAAGCCTTAAGCAATTTAGAAAACTTTATTCTTTATCTTTAAGATGCTCTCTAATTGCATCATACATTACAAGAAACTGTTCAGGTTCGTTTTGTCTATAATTTTTTTCAAGGTTTTGAATTTCTTTGTGTGAAATTTTTTCCCCCTTGTTTTCGTAATACTCCTTGATGATTTGGGAAGGAGTTTTCTTGATATTGTATTTTTGAAGGGATTGATTAACAATTCTTTTACAATACAGATCATAGATCAAAAATCGGTAAACAAGATATCCAGATAGCCCAACTAGAGTGACAATAATTATTGGAATTATTATAATTGATGCCATAGTATAGATGACATCTTTTCTGTATTTCTTTGTTGTTCTTTAGCATTTATCGGGTTTGATTCTAGAAAAAACAGTTGCAATCAAACAGATAAAATTACAGAATCAGAGAAAAAATTGAGAATTACCCCTAGTTTCTTTAAGGAGAAACGTCAATTATTACATAGAATTGAAATCAAATGATAAGAAATGGATTATTCTTGCAATGGTAGCAGGGATGGCAGGTTTGGCTGCAACCATAGGATTTGTAGGACAAGGCAATGTCAGACATGTTCAAATTTTTTGGGCAGAAACAGTTGAACAAACAATAGTTTTTGAGGACATCAATGGAGAAACTCAAGTGAGAGGAATCAAAGGGGTCAAAGGAGATGCAAATCCAACATTATTGTCACGAACATCATTTGCATACATTTTGACTGTGATAAATAACGGTACAACAGTTCACAGACTATACATAGACGGATTTAATGTTCAAACAGACCTATTAGAGCCAGGACAACAAGATACAATCACAATATATCCAGATAAAGAAGGCGAATTTGTATACTATGACAAGAGGGAAAATCTAATGCCACTAGGTAAAATAAAAATTGTCACAGTAGTTGCAAGTGATGAATTTACAGGTATTTGGAAAGATCTGATTTAGAAAAGAACTATTTTTTTCCGATTATCAAATCAACTTTATATCTTAGAGTTGCACGTGAATTGAGTTTCAAATTCCAAGGCAAATAAGAAGGGTTTTTTGTTTTTGTTGTAATTTTAAAGCCAAGATCGTTTACAGTTGTGCGTAATGTGTATTCATCTAATGGTTTTCTAACAGACTTTGTTCCCCTATCAAAATCATACGGTTCAGAGATAACCAGATACCCAGATGAAATTTGTTTTGACATGTGCTTTAACAACTCCAAAGGCTCAATCAATTCCAGTACATTTAGTGCCAAAATCAAATTAAATTGCAACTTTCCAAATACAGGAGACAATGAATCGGCGATGAAATAATCAAGATTGTTTTTGTGTGATCTTTTTGCGTGTTGTAGTGCACTAAATGATCTATCAATTCCAAAAACCATCTTGTTAGAATCAGCTAAATACGAAGTCATTATTCCAATAGAGCAGCCATGTTCCAGCACAAATTCGGATTTTGGCAAGGAAACAAGATTGTTTTTTACAAGAGAATAGAATTTTGAATTTTTACTATTTTCATATATTTTAGACCATCTGTCTTCTAATTCTGTTCTATCCTCGTTTGCAGAATTAATTTTTGATAAAGATGATTTTAAGAATTTTTTTAGGTGTTGATTTTCTACTAGTCGGTATAATTTACCACCCAATTTTTTGTGTGATGAAATATACCTATCAAAGTCGTCCCACATGATAGGAATTTTCTCAACGATGGGGAATTTCAGATCACATTTTCTGCATTCTAAAATGCCTTCTTCAATTTCTTTATTCAGTTTGAATATGACCAATTCTAATTTTGAGCTACATCTAACACATCTTAAAAATTCAAGACTGGATTCTAACATTATCGTATAATAAATCAGTAAATTTTGAATTAATAATTTCTTTCACAGATAGAATCAAGATAATCTTAAATGGAGTATTTTTGGATTTTATGCAAAATGGGAGAATTTCAAGAATTTGCAGAGGCATTGTTTGGTCAATTATCAGTGGAGTTAAACGAAGAAAAAGAGATAATAGAATTGGCAGTAAGAGCCAAAGAAGACATCAACAACAAGGTGCAGTTTAAAGAATTAGATGAAATAGCAAATTCATTATTAACAGATTTTAAAAATAAAGTTGAAGAATTTCTTGGCGTTAATGTTCCAGACAATATTGTACTAAAATTTCCAGAATTAGGAGAATTAAAGAGAATCAAAGGTGATAAAGTGTTTGCAGATAAGGAATCAAAAGAATTTGTTACAGAATTGTTTAATGCTGTTGCAAAAGAGGATCTAAAAAAGATTGCAGAATTAATGCAACAAGATACTGCAAAATATTTAGTATATTCTACATATGCAATTCAATACATTTCAAAAATTACAACAACATATGGAGATTATCTTGACTCTGTCATATATCTAAACAAATTCATCTTGTCAAGATATCCACAAATAATTCTGCACAAACAAGGAGAACCATATGAGGCAAGATTTGAAAATGTAAACTCTGGATATTTGGGTGCAGTGAAGATGACAGTACTTGAAGAGTTAATTCATTCAGCACAAGGAAATCTTCAACAAGTAAACAAAAGTGCTGCAATGGAGGTAAACAAAATAAATGAAGAACTAGCAAGAATCATCCTATCATTAGACACAGAGACAGTTAACAAATTGTCAGAATATTGTCAATTACAAGCAGTGCCAGATGATTTCCCATTTGCAAAAAAAGCTAATTTATTCTTCTTTTTGAATCCGGATCATTTCCTAATTGAACAAATTGGACCAGATGTAATGACATTTACCCATGTGGAGATAGACCCAAAAATAGGAGAGTCAATTCCAGAACTCTTAGAAATTTACAAAAAATGGCTAGTACCAATACAGCAACATCACGCAGCATTTACTACTATGGAAGGAATGGCAGCTTTTGCCATTGAAGAGATCTTAAAAGATGATCAAGATTTTCAAAATTATCTAACCACGTTTATGGGTACAGATTTTTCATCATACCAAGTCAGAAAAAGCATGGGCAAGGATTTCACAAAAACAGTATATGAAAAACTAGGCAGAGAAACTTTCAAAAAAATGATCCAAATACCTCCAAATACAAGAGAGCTCAAAGACCCTTTACTGTATCTTAAAAAATTGAGTTTGTGATAATTGGAAGAAAAATTTGATCCATTAGTTGCAGAATGGATGTCATTTGTAAACAATCCAAACTTTAATCTTGTTGAAAAGTGTCTAAAATTTGCACAGATTTTAGAATATCCAGATCTCAATGTTGATGAATATATTGAAAAAATAAACATAATTGGAAAATCCCTAAAGGAGTCAATCAGTGATGTAAAAAATCCAACATATTTGATTTCAATGCTAAACGAACATCTCTTTGAGAATTTGGGTTTTAGTGGAGATGATGATGATTACTATAACCCAAAAAATAATTTTCTAAATGAAGTAATAGACAAAAAAACAGGACTACCAATAACTATTTCAATTCTCTATGCTGAAATTGCAAAGTTCATTGGGTTAGATCTAAAAATTGTAGGATTCCCGAGTCACATATTGGTAAAATACAATGAAGAGATGATCTTGGATCCATTTTATGATGGGCGATTGCTGGACATAGATGACTTGCAGGACATTCTTGATGCAAATTATGGTGGCCAGTTAGAATTTCAGCCAGAATTTCTTGACGAGGTAAAACCAGAACAGATACTTGTCAGGTTAACACGTAACTTGAAAAACTCCTATGTTCAATCATTTGTTTATGATAAAGCGTTACGATGTGTCAATATGGTTTTGGCAATAGAGCCAGAATCAGCCGAAGACATCAGAGACAAAGGAATCATAGAAGACAGATTACAAAATTCAGAAATCGCTTTGAAATATCTGAATAAATATTTAGAAATTAATCCAAATGCGGAAGATGTAGATTTTATTTTGGAATTAATTAGAAGTATAAAGACAAAAAATTAATCAATAATAGACTCTATGTCCTGACCTTTTTTGATCATTGATATTTCATGACGGGCAATTTTATTTCTTAGTGCGCCTTTAAGAATATCAACCTCACTTCTGAGTAATGCAATCTCATCTTCTAGTTTGGCTACTCTTTCATAGATGGTTTCAGCTTCTGAACTCATAATTATCTATCAGCAAAAATTTGTCTTAAAAAGTTATGGGTGAAAATCTTGATGGACAGGTTAGTTTTTTGAACTATAATTTAACATAGGAAATATTGACTTTTTCTTTTAATCACTGACTATTTTAGGAATAATTAGAGACTCAATTTATCAGAATTATGCCCGACTTAGTAGGTAGAATTTTGATCATTGAATGATTATCATACAATCCATGTCTTATCTCTACATTTTGTATTTGACCATTAACTGTAACAGTAAAATTATCTGGAAGCAAGTCAGTTGAAATGTAAATGATTATTTGATATGGTTTATCAAAAGAAAATCGCATCATTTTGGATTCTTCATCATATTCAAAATCTGAAATTTTGGCAGGACTGCGAAAGTCCACTATCCATTTGTTTGAATCATTTTCTTTAATCCATATTGGCTGAACTAGTTCTCTAACTCCGTTTGTTGGATCATATGTTTTGTATTCTTTGGCGTCATTAATTTCTCTTTCAAGTCCTCGAAAACAAAATTCTTTACCCTCATTATCTTGTATCAAGTTACATAGTTTGGTTCCTTTCTCTAAATCATGATCAGTATGAAATGCAATACTTAGACCAAGATTATCACTGCATGTCTGATAATCAAATATACGTAATTCAGATTTTGAACAAATATTTGAAATATCTTTCTCAATGGATGGCGATGTAGTTAATTCTCTATTGGCATATTCCATCATTACCCCCCCAACACAGATAGTTCCCTGATAAAATGACATTTGATCACATGCATTAATTGTAGATTCCAAATCATATTCAAAATAGTGAGTCAAACCGTGACCTAATCCATGTACACATTTTGTATAATCGGGACTTCCTATGAATGCATTACAAACTGTTTTGTATGAAGAAATGTCTTCATTGTTTTCTCGTAATTCATGAAAGAATGCTGCCATTGCTCCATGATAAAATCCACCTCTACACATAGAACCGTCAATTCCATTTAATGTTTCAAAAACATCCATGTTTTCACTAAATGACGCACTTCCAATTTCATGGGATACAAAATGACAGTCATCTATTGCACCTAGTTTTGTCAAAACTAATGCAAGTTCAAGGACATCAGAATTGTTATCATTTTGGTTAACAGTTTCTTTGAAAAATTTGGAATAACATAGTAATTTTGGAGTGCCCGCATCCATCGTTGCACAATTTCCAATTTCTTGCATATGGTTAATTGTTAATTTTTCTGTAACTAGTAGTGGAACTGAATCATTTGAATCTAAAATTCCATCATTATCATCATCAAGATCTTGGTTTGTACCAATCCCATCAAAGTCAAAGTCTGCCCATTCTTCTGAATCAGTATCAAATGCATCTATTACATCCATAATCCCATCATTGTCTTGATCATCATCAAAGAGGACTAGTTTATCATTAGAAAGATATCCAAAATTCACCATAGGAATAGAGATTAAAAAAATAGTTGCTACAAAAATGACACTAATGACAAATTTGTTAACCAACTAAATTTCCCTGAGTTTTTGATATACTTTCTTTATGATACAAGATTGAATTTGAATCAAGATTAAATACAAATTTTGTAATGTACAACATGAAAAATATCATTGAATCTATTGTAGATTTTATTACTTCATTGCTCGGGTAAAGGATTAATCATTACCAATCCTAAGTCATTTGGAGAAAATCTAATCATGGCAATTTCTTTTCCCAAAACATTATCTTCCCCATCCAATTTGTTTGGAATTTGACCGTTTATGGTTACTAACATTTGTGATGTGACAAACTCATTTGGAATATACATTATAACATATTGAGGTCGATCAATAGAGAACGAAATCATTCCAGTTTGTGGAATAAACCCAAAGTCAGAGATTATTGCTGGACTGAGGATGTCAATTATTTTAGATGTGCCTTCAATAAATTGTGGCTGATATTTCTCCCGTATGTCTTGAGTTAAAGGATTTATTTCATAATTATCTGAGTCCTGTATTTCTAATTTCAATCCATCTGAACAAAACTTTTGAGCATCAACATCATCAATTAATTCACATGATTTTATCCCTTCATCAAAATCATGATTGGTAAAAAATGCTAATGTTGTACCAATAGACATGTTACATTCTTGAAAATCAATCTCATCTAGTTCTGATTGGACACAAAGATTAGACATGACATCTTTTGAAAGTCCCTCTCTTGTTAGTACATTATCCGTATGTTGCATCATAACACCTTTCACACATAGCCTGTTTTGGTAAAATGACATGTCATGACATTTTTCTAATGAGGAATCCAAATCTTCATCAAAATAATGTACCAATCCATGTCCCAATCCGTGAACACAGTCTTGATAGTTTGATGATCCTATCAATTCATTACAAATTACTTTATAATCCGATGGAAGTGATTTGTTTTTTTCTTGCACATCATGGAAATATGCAGCTAATACACCATGAAAATATCCACCTCTACACATAGTTCCATCCATACCAATCAGATTTTCAATAACATTAGGTTTTTCATTAAATGCAACATGTCCTACTTCATGGGATACAAAATGACAGTCATCTATTGCACCTAGTTTAGATAATGCAATAGATAACTCTAAAGCATCAGAATTATTTTCTTCATTTTGTGCTAGAACCCCAAAGAAATTAGAATAACATAGTAGACGCGATGAACCATCATCCATTACAGCACAATCTTGTATGTTTTGGAGATATTTTGTTGTGAGCCTCTCAGATGGTAAAATAGGATCAGTATCATCAATATCCAGTATACCATCATTGTCATCATCAGAATCTTTAACAGATCCTATTCCATCAAAATCAAAATCTGCCCAATCATCAAAATTAGTATCAAA
>NZ_JBSWSR010000009.1:0-94872 GCF_054095695.1 Candidatus Nitrosopumilus sp. bin_6a | reverse complement strand
AAGAAGCTACTCCTGAACAATTATCACAGGTAAATGATTTACAACAACAGATAGATGATTTAGAAAATATTCTATCACATCAAAATTTCCCTAGTTCTAATCATGAAGAAGCTACTCCTGAACAATTTTCTAAAGTTAAGAAATTAGAAAAAGAAATTGAAAAACTTGAGGCTGTGGATATAGAACATGAAATTATACAAAAACTACGAAAACAAAATAAAAAACTTGATGATATTGAAAATAAGATAAATCATCATGATGACTCTGAATCAAAAATTTCAGAAACTGTTTCACAAGAAGCATATTGTGTTAAGTGTAAAACTAAAAGACAAATCAAAAATCCCGAAGAAACTACTATGAAAAATGGTAGGCCTGCTATTAGAGGATTTTGTTCAATATGTCAATCTAAAGTTTTCAGAATTGGAAAAATGAAAAAATAAAAATTTTATCTAATGTATAAAAATTACATTTGTCCAGATTGCCATGCTTGATTAAATTTTTTGATAGCTTCTTGGTATGCCATTATCGAATCATCCCCAGAAGTTTTGAGAAATTTTTCCCATTGACTGTTGAATTTTTTTATTGATTCGATATTGGTTTCTTTAAAGATATTTTCTATCATCTTTGTTTGTTGTTTGATGTATT
Organism: Candidatus Nitrosopumilus sp. bin_6a; assembly: GCF_054095695.1. Classification (NCBI taxonomy): domain Archaea; kingdom Thermoproteati; phylum Nitrososphaerota; class Nitrososphaeria; order Nitrosopumilales; family Nitrosopumilaceae; genus Nitrosopumilus; species Candidatus Nitrosopumilus sp. bin_6a. Next base: position 94,227 of record NZ_JBSWSR010000009.1, on the reverse strand, counting down.
CTGGGCCTATCTCCTCCCAAGTATTTTCCCAACTTGAACTAACTTTTTTTAATAATTCAGCATCTGATTCTAATGCTTTTTGGCATGCGTCATGATATGTCATTAAAGTTTCATTTGTAGCTTTTTGCCATTGCGCAAGAGATTCCTTCCATCCATTTAAAGCAGAATTGTAGTCTCTCCATGCTTTTTCAAATTCAGGCTTTTTAGATGTAGTTTTACCTTGGTTTTTTGGCTTTGATGCTGTTTTCTTTACATTTTTTTTGGGATTACTTTTTTTCTTGGCTACCATATTTTGTTTTAAAAATGGTAGATGTTAAATCTTTCAATAATTCTATAGACACTAAGAATTTGATGCTTTAGAAAATTTTGGAATGTGCTTTTTGTCTTTATTAATAAATAATTTGTAGTGTTCCTCGCATAGATTTCTTGTTTCCCTAAAACTGATTTTTACGGTTTCAATCGATTTTTCTTTACATTCTGAAATACTGCATTGCATTATTAAAAATAGATCTATACTTTGCTAATAAAACTTTGAAATAATGTAATTACCAATGCTAACTTTTTATGATTGTTTTCTGAGAAAAAATTATGAATGATGATGAAAAAGGAAAGCGATTTTTAGAATTAATTGATGATCAAAATAATTTTCAGTGGAAAATTGTTGCAAAATTAACTTCGTTAATCTCATCTGATTGGAATTCTGATCAATTAAAAAATGAATTAGAAACCTTGGTAGAAAATCATTCTGAAATAACTAAAGAACTTAATAGTTTAGATGATAAAGGCAGTATTTTATAATGCAGAATCAACCATTAATGCAATAAACAATACTGCTAGATATGGACTAGAAAATTTAAACAAAGTCCATGCAGCTTTTTCCATAGGTTTGATTATGACCCATATTGATAATCCTACCATTAATCCTCCTGATGCAATGGCAGTCCATAGATATACCGCTCCTACCATTTCATCACCACTTTGAGTTGTAATAAAAAATGGAGCAATAGAAAACAATACCATTACAACTGTCGAAAGTGCAATAGCTCTTGCAGAAGTTTTTTCTGATTGTACCGCAGTTAACATTGGAACATTTACTTTGTTATAATCTTCTTTGAAATGTAAAGTAAGAGCCCAAATATGCATTGGAATCCAAATAAACACCAATCCTGCCATTGCAAGACCCATAGTCCATAAATCTGACATACTTACAGCTACCCAACCAATCATAGGTGGTGAACCACCACATAACCCTCCTAGAATTATGTTGGTTCTTGAATTTCTTTTTAGAACATATGAGTAAATCAGAATGTTGTTAACTAATCCAAATGCAATAAATGCAGTTGCCCATACACCTTGTTCTAGTGTGGTAGTAAAAGAAATTCCAAATGCTAAAACTAAAGAAATGCCTGCTAACGCTAATCCAAAATTTCTAGCTTTAACTGCAGGATAGATTCTTTTTGATGGTAAAGGTCTATCTTTAGTTCTCTCCATTATTGCGTCAATGTCTCTATCATGATAATTTGTCAAAGTATTTGCAGCGGCTGAACCGGCTGCAACTGAAAATAACATCAAAATCCATGTTGCTGGAGAAATTTCAATTCCATAAATGTTAGATGCTGTCAATGCTGCACCAAATGCTGTAAAAACTAACAAATACCAAATTTTGGGTTTTGTTAATTCATAATATACGGCTACTCTGGATTCAGACTTTTGTTTTTGCAATATTAGTCACTATCCTTTGATGGCATATATGGCATTGCTTTCATTCGTGACTTCATTTCTATGAATGATTCAGAAGATTGAATTCCATCAATTCTTCCAATTCTCTCAGAGACCATTTTATGCATTTGATCCAATGATTTTGAATACATTGTAACAAGGATGTCAAATCTACCTGTTACTTCGGCTACTTCTCTAACTCCATCAATCTTGAATAATTCTTCAATAATGTGATCTCTTTTCTTCGTATCCATATTGATTCCAGTTAATGCTTTCACATTATACCCTAATTCTTCATCGTTAACAACAATTGTAAAACGTTCTATCAGTTTTCTTTTGACTAATCTTTTGATTCTTGAATACACTACTGATGAATTAACATTAATTTTTTTTGATAATCGAGGAACAGAAATTGAAGCGTCATTGGATAACTCTGATAAAATTTGTAAATCTAAGTCATCTACTTTTGCCGTCTAAAACACCTGAGTCGATCTAGTTTTCTGGATCTTATAAAGTTATTATTGTAAAAATTACAAAAATTATCTAAATCTTGCCTTTTTTGTACAACATTTCTGCTAACAACACTGCACCTTTTGCTGAACCCATTTTCTTATTGTGAGAGAACAGCATGTATTTCAGACCATTATCAAATAATTCTTCTTTTTCTACTCTGCCGATAGTTGTAGTCATTCCATCTCCAACATTTCTTTCCATTCTTGGCTGAGGTCTTGTAGGATCTTCATGAAATGCATAATAATTTTCTGGAGCCGATGGTAATCCTGCTACAGAAATGCCTTTGTTATAATCATTGTAAGTTTCTTTTGCTTTTGATGGATCAATTTCATCTCTAGTTTCTACAAAGACCGATTCTGTATGTCCATCAATTACTGGTACTCTAGTACAGGTACAACTAATTCTAATATCTGCATCTTCAATTTTTCCATCTTTTAGTTTACCCAGAATTTTCCTTGTTTCTAATCTTACCTTTCCTTCTTCTTTTGGGATATATGGAATAATGTTATCTGTAATGCCCATAGCTGATACTCCTGATTTTCCACCTCCTGAAATTGCTTGCATTGAAGTCATCATAACTTTTTTTGCTCCATATTTTTCAAGTAGTGGTTTTAATGTTATTGCCAAGCCTGTAGTAGTACAATTTGGTAATGGTGCTACCCAACCTTTCCAATTCCTATTCTTTTTTTGCACTTCAAGTAATTCTGTTTGTTCGTCATTGATTCCTGGAATTAAAATTGGAACATCTTCTTCATATCTATAAGCTGAACTTGTTGAAATCACTGGCAAGTCTTCTGCCATTTTGGTTTCTATGTCTCTAGCAGCCTCTGATTCAACTGCTGAAAATACTAAATCCAATTGAGATACATCTAATTCATCAATTGATCTTACTGTCATTTCTTTGATGTATTCTGGAACTTCTCCTCCTACATCCCATGAGACTATGCCGCTAGCATCTTTAATTGCATCAATATACTTTTTTCCTGCAGAACGTGAAGATGCTGCAATTTGGGTCACTTCAAACCATGGATGATTATTTAATGACTGCACAAATTCCTGACCTACAGAACCTGTAACTCCGATAATTGCGACTCTTTTCTTGCCCATGTTTAGTCATTGATCGCTTTCACCTAATAATCGTTTTCTGGATATTACCAAAACATACTATATCTGCTAATTCTACTTGGAACTGTGAAAATAAGAACAAAATTACCCATTCGTAAACATGTACCTGTGATCCATGGAGGAAGGCCTCCTTTAACCAATCATCAAATAATTGATTTTAGTTCAAATATTTCCCCAATTGGAATTCCACCGTCAGTAAAAAAAATCCTTAAAAAAAATATTGACAATATCAAAAATTATCCTGATTTTAGTTCATCATCGGTGATTTCAAGCCTAAAAAAATACACTGGGTATGAGAAATCAAATATTTTAGTTGGAAATGGAGCAATTGAAATAATCTACAATTTTTGTTTTGCATTCTTATCTAAAAAAACAAAAGTCTTGATTCCAATTCCCACTTTTCAAGAATATGAAGCAGCAGCTAAACTTAACGACTGTGTAATTTCATACTTTAAAACAATGAATTTATCTGAGAATTTAGATTTATTCATTTCACAAATTCCAAAAAATGGATGCATATTCATTTGTAATCCTAACAATCCTACAGGGAAACTTTTACCCAAAAATGAATTACTTGAAATAATTAAAAAAGCAAAAAAACTTTCTACATTTGTATTTGTAGATGAATGTTTTATTGAAATGGTTCCAGATTCTAACGAATCTGTAATATCTTATGTCAAAAAACATAACAATCTTTTTGTTTTGCGTTCATTGACAAAATCTTTTGCACTGCCAGGAATTAGAATTGGTTATGCTATAGCATCAAAACAAATGATTGAAATTTTACAAAAAATAAAAATTCCGTGGAGTGTTAATTCTTTGGCTCAAGATGCTGCAACCAGCGCTCTTAAAACTCAATCACATCTCATTAAATCAAATTTAGTAATTAAAAAAGAATTAAATTATTTAACAAATAAAATTAACAGATTAAATGGATTTATTTGTATTAATTCATCAACAAATTTCATTCTCATAAAAACAAAAAAAGATTCAACAAAATTACAAAAAAAATTACTTGAACAAAATATCTTAGTTCGTGATTGTAAAAATTTTAGAGGATTAAATAATCATTACATTAGAGTTGCTGTAAAATCTCATAAAGATAATTTAAAACTTGTAAAAGCATTGGAGAATGTAGAATGAAATCTTTAATGATACAAGGTACATCATCAGGGGCTGGTAAAACAACGTTAGTAGCAGGACTGTGCAGAATTTTTTCTGATAAAGGTTACAGTGTTGCTCCGTTTAAATCTCAAAATATGTCAAATTTTGCATATGTCACGCCTGAATTTGAGATATCTCGTGCTCAAGCAATTCAAGCAATTGGTGCAAGATGCAAAATCACTTCTGATCTAAATCCTATCTTACTCAAACCTATGGGAAATTACAATAGCCTTGTGTATCTTAATGGAAAATTATACAAGAAAATGCACGCAAAAGAGTATTATGAAAAATTTGTTAATCATGAAGGAATTTGTATGGCTACAAAATCATTAAAATCACTACAAAAAAATTTTGATTTGGTCATTTTGGAGGGAGCAGGATCTCCAGCAGAAATAAATCTGCAAAAATTTGATATTGCAAATATGAAAATTGCACAAAAAGCTAATGCTTCTGTATTATTGGTTTCAGATATAGATAAGGGCGGTGCTTTTGCAAGTCTTGTTGGAACAATGACTCTAATTGAAAAAAAATATCAAAAATTAGTAAAAGGTTTTGTATTTAACAAATTTAGAGGAGATCTAGATGTTCTAAAACCAGGATTTCAAAAACTCAAAAAAATCACAAAGAAACCTATTCTAGGAACAATTCCTTTGATGACTCTTGACTTACCAGAAGAGGATTCTCTCAATGCTAATCCCAAAGAATTTTTATGGAATAAAAAAAATATTTCAAAAATTGATCATGAGTTAGATAAATTAGCAAAAACTATCAAATCAAATATTGCAATAAAAGATATTGAGAAAATGTTACAATGATTGTTGAATCCTTATTAGTAATTAGTGCTGCTCTTTTGCTTGATTTCAAATTTGGTGATCCTAAAAATAAATATCATCCAACAGCTTGGATTGGATCTTTTCTTGCAAAACTTACTCTAGTTGCAAAAAATGAGAATTCTACACTAGAAAAATTTGGAGGAATTTGTGTTATTATGATAACTTCTTTCATAGTAATTTTATTGCTTTTTACATTAGATATTGGAATTTCTTTGATTACTGTTGATTATGTATCGTTAATTATTTCTGTAATAATTAGTGCATTATTGTTAAAAAGCACAATTGCCATTCATGGAATGCAAAAACATGCAGAATCTGTTATCCAATTTCTTGATGAGAAAAATCTTGACATGGCTAGAAATAATCTGTCGATGATTGTAAAGAGAAATACGACTGATTTAGACAAAAATCACATTATTTCAGGCGTGCTTGAAAGTATCAGTGAAAATACAGTGGATGGAATTACAGGACCTATGTTCTACTATGCTTTTTTTGGATTGCCTGGAGCATTTGTTTATCGTGTGATAAATACTGCAGATTCTATGATTGGATACAAGACTGATATTTTTAGAAATATTGGTTGGTTTGCGGCAACTTGTGATAGTATTTTAAATTACATTCCATCTAGACTCACAGGATTAATTATGATTATTTCAGCTGCTATTTTACAAAATAATTGGAAAGAATCCTACAAAATAATGATCAGAGATGGGAAAAAGACTGAAAGTCCAAATGCTGGATATCCTATGGCTGCTTTAGCAGGAGCATTAGAAACAAAATTTGAAAAAATTAATCATTACAAATTAGGTCAGGGTGAAATCACATTGACAAAAGATCATGTGCATTCAGCTATTGCAATTATGAAACTTACATCGATACTTTTCTTTGGAATGGTTGTCGTTCCAATAATTTACGTTTTATCGTTAATTGGATGGTGGATACATGCTTAAAGAAATTGGATCTGTTTTCTCATTTTTAACAATCTTTCCATCGTCAAATGCTACTTTAGATAATATTGCAAAATACATGTTCATGTTCCCAATTGTTGGAATTGCCATTGGACTGTTGATTGGTTCATTTGGTTTTGGCTTGTCATTTTTCTTAGATCCTTTGTTAGTAAGCTTGCTAGTTGTTGCATCTATTGCAATTGTAACTGGAATCCATCATACAGACGGTTTGGCTGATTTTGCAGATGGGCTTATGGTAAAAGGTACAAAAGATAAAAAGCTAAAAGCTATGAAAGATCTTTCCACCGGATCTGCAGGAATTGTCACAATTGTTTTGTATTTTATTGGATTGATCATTACTATCTCTCTTACTAGTGGATTTGATTTGTTTAAGGCAATTTTGGTCAGTGAGATATTAGCAAAATTTTCAATGGTGATGATGGCTAGTTTAGGTAAATCTGCATCTTTAGGCTCAAATTCCCCCTTTGTTGAATTCATGAAGGATAAGAAAAAGATTGTAGCAGCATTTTTGATAATGTTGATTCCTGTTATTATAATTGGTGAAACAACTGGATTGATAATGCTTGGAGTGGTTATTGCATTAACTATGTTCATCTTATCTCTTTCTACTCGTAGTTTTGGTGGAATTACTGGTGATGTACTTGGGGCAACTAATGAATTTACACGATTAGCTTCATTGATGGTATTTGTTTCATTATGATTGGCATTATAATGGCAGGTGGAAAAGGTACCAGGATGAATTTAGATAGTGAAAAATTATTGTTAGAATATAAAAAACCTATAATTCTTCATGTAGTTGATTCATTAAAAAATTCAAATTCTTTTTCAAAAATATTAGCTGTTACCAGTTGTAATTCTCCTAAAACAAAAAAACTATTAGAAGAAAATAATGTTGAAACTTTTGATACTCCGGGAATTGGATATGTAGAAGATCTTAATTTGGCATTGACCTCTATTCATGATGATGTCTTAGTTACATCTGGTGATTTACCATTATTAGATAAAGAAATTATTCAAAAAATTATAGGCGAATTTGATCCTAAAAAGACTTGGACAAGCATTCTTGTTACAAATGAATTTTTAATTTCACTTGGCCTTGAATCTGACTATACTGTTATTTTTGATGACAAAAAATGTCATTATACTGGAATTTCTTTGATTAATTCAAAAAGGATTTCCTCTCTAGAAAATTTGGATGAGGATTATGTCATTATTGATGATAAGAGAATTGCTTTTAATTTAAATTCAAAACAAGATTATGATTTACTCAGCACTGCCTGAGATTTTGCCATTTATTTGAGCTTTTGATCCTGTTGGTTCTGAAATAGTGTTGCCACAAGAATTACATGCTATTTGGGTTGATGCATGTGAATAAATTACTTGTAATTCACCACATTCATTACAATTGACTTTTTGAAACTTGCTTGAAGGCTTTGGAATTTCAACGTGATCTTTTTTCATGCTGCAACCAACTCAAATTTCTTAATTCTAACGCCTTTTTTATTGTATTTCTTTTTACATACAGTACATGTCATAAGTGGTGTAACTTTCTTAGTAACTTTGGCCGGTTTTGCTAATTTTGGGAATTTTTGTCCCCCATATCCCTGTTTACGCTCTGCGTGTCTACGTTCACCCCTGGCAGAACCCCTTCTTTTTCCAGCCTTGTAAATGGAAACTTTTTGCTCAGTATGTGTTTTACATTTTGCACAATACTTTCGAATCACCTTAGGGATGTTCATATCAACAAAACCTCTTAATCCGTAATTTAAGCATTGAATCTATAATAGGCGCAAAATCCAATACAAAGACGTGACTTCGAGCCTAGCAAATTCGATCTCTATTCTAAACTCTGTAGCCATGGGTGACAAGAAAGCCGATCTCATTTTAAAAAATTGTAATTTGTTATCTGTATACACTCGAGAAATTATTCCAAAAATTCAGATTGCAATAACTAAAGAAAGAATTGCATATGTCGGCCCTGATGCATCACATGCAGTTGGTCCAAAAACTTCTGTAATTGATGTAAAAGGAAAATATGTCGGTCCTGGTTTTGCTGATCCTCACTTGCATATTGATCAATTTGTATTGCCTTCTGAATTTGCAAAAAGGGCTTTACTTTGTGGTGTAACATCATTATTCTCTGATCCTATTGATATTGTTAGCGTTGCAGGTTATCGTGGTTTTCAAGAATTTCTTAAATTAGGAGAAGATCTTCCAATTCGAATATTTCAAGTTGTTCCAGGAGGCTTGCCTGTTGATGGAAAATTTAGTAGTAGTAAATCCTTGACTCTGTCACAAGAAAAATCTGCAGTAAAACACCCTCACGTTCTTGGAATGGGAGAAGTTTTTTCATGGACTAAAGTTACTCTTCGTGAACCAAAAACAATGAAATCACTTTCATCAATGCTTGAATGTGATTGTATAATTAATGGACATACTGCTGGTGCAAGTGAAAAAAAACTTAACGCATATGTTTCATCTGGTGTGTTGTCCTGTCATGAGCCAATTAACTTTGATCAGGTTTTAGAAAGATTGCGTCTTGGAATGTGGATAATGATTCGAGAAGGTTCCATTAGACGTGATTTGAAAGAAATAATTCCACGGGTTTTATCTCATGGAACCTATACGAATCGTTTAATGTTCTGTTCTGACGGTCTTGATCCTCTTGATATTTCTAAATTTGGACACATAGACCACTGCATTCGTGAATCAATCCAACTTGGCCTAAAGCCTATAGACGCAATTACAATGGCATCAAAGAATAATTTTGATTATTACAACATGACAAAAGATCTTGGTGGCATAGCCCCTGGAAAATTAGCAGACATTCTAATTTTTGATGACTTGAAATCATTCAAGCCAAGCAAAGTCTTTGTTGGAGGAAAACTTGTAGTATCTGATGGACAAATTGTCACTTCGTTCAAAAAGAAAATTATTCCTTCATGGATTAAAAAAACGGTAAAACTAAAAAAATTCTCAAAAAATGATTTTCTCATAAAATCAAAGCGCAAAGATGTTAGTGCAAATACCATCTATATGCAAACTGAAATAATTACAAAGATTGGATCTGCTGAACTTCGTTCTAAAGATGGCCATGTATCTGCTTCAATTGATTCTGACATATGGAAAGTTGCCGCCTTTGATAGAATTCATGGAACAAATAGACATTCAATTGGTTTTCTCGAAAATTTTGGAGCAGATGTAGGATCTTTTGCTTCGACTTGGAGTTTTCATGAAAATGATATGATCGTGATTGGTTCAAATGATTCTGATATGGCAATTGCTTCAAACTATCTAATCAAAAATCAGGGAGGTTTGGTTGTAGTTAAATCTGGAAAGATTATTGCTTCATTACCATTACAACTTGGAGGAATTATTTCTACTGACTCATTTGAAAAAGTTTCTTCTGATTTTGAAAAAATCAATAATGCCCTAGTAGATTCAGGTTCTAAATTTTCTAGACCTCATTTGATTCCATTATTCTTGCCTTTTCTTGCTTTACCTTCAGTCAGAATTCTTTCTGGTGGAATTGTTGATGTGAAAAAACGTAGCTACATTTCACCGATCAACTAAGTAATGTTAAAAAGGGGGTTTTGGCGGATTGAAGCTGAATCTAAATGGCATCAATTCAACAAGGACCAAATGGACCTGTATTAGTTCTAAAAGAGAGTGCATTACAGCAAAAAGGTAAAGATGCACAACAAAACAATATTGCTGCAGCAAAATTAGTTGCTCAATTAGTTAGAAGCAGTCTTGGACCTAGAGGTCTTGATAAAATGTTAGTTGATTCCTTAGGTGATGTAACTATTACAAATGATGGTGCTACAATTTTGAAAGAAATCGATGTTCAACATCCTGCAGCCAAAATGATGGTTGAAATTTCTAAAACTGTAGATAATGAAGTAGGGGATGGCACAACTTCCTCTGTAATTTTTGGAGGTGCATTATTAGCAAGAGCAGAAGACCTCCTTAACAAAGATGTGCATTCTTCAACAATTATTGATGGATATCAAGCCGCAGCTGATAAAACTCTTGAAATTTACTCTGAATTAGCAAAGAAAATACAACCTGATGATAAAGCATCTCTTCTAAAAATTGCTACAACAAGTATGCAATCAAAACTAATTTCTGAAGATAGTGCATTGCTTTCAAAAATCATAGTTGATGCTATTCTTAGCATTGCAACAAAGAAAGGCGATGATTATTCTGTAGACCTTGAAAATATCAAAGTGGAAAAGAAAGCTGGTGGCTCAATTGATGATACACAAATTATCAAAGGAATTGTTTTGGATAAAGAAATTGTTCATAGTGGAATGCCTACAAGAATTGAAAAAGCAAAAATTGCATTGCTTAATTCAGCATTAGAAATTGAAAAAACTGAATTAAGTTCAGAAATTAGAATTACTGATCCAACACAAATGCAGATGTTCTTAGAGGAAGAAAATAGAATGTTAAAGTCTATGGTTGACAAATTACATGATGTTGGAGTTAATGTGTTAATTTGTCAAAAAGGAATTGATGATATTTCACAGCATTATCTTGCAAAATATGGAATTATGGCAGTTCGTCGTGTCAAAGAAAGTGACATGATTAAACTTTCCAAAGCAACAGGTGGACGTGTAATTAGTAATCTTGATGATCTCTCAGAAAATGATCTTGGCACTGCAGATTTAGCTCACCAAAAGAAAGTTGAATCTGATAAATGGGTTTTCATCGAAGGATGTAAACATCCACAATCAGTTACAATGTTAATTCGTGGTGGAACTCAAAGGGTAATTGATGAAGTCGATCGTTCAATACATGATTCCTTGATGGTTGTTAAAGATGTGATTGAAAAACCAGCAATTGTTGCTGGTGGCGGTGCTCCTGAAGCATTTGCAGCCTCATTACTAAAAGATTGGGCTGATAATTTTGATGGAAGAGAACAACTTGCAATTAAAAAATATGCTGAAGCATTAGAAACAATTCCACTTACAATAGCTGAGAATGCAGGAATGGATCCAATTGATACTATGGCCAATTTAAGAGCCAAACAAAATCAAGGCCATAAATGGACTGGAATTGATGCTAGACATTTGAAGATTGCAGATATGATGGCAATTAATGTCGTAGAACCAATTGCAGTCAAAGAGCAAATTATTAAATCTGCAACTGAAGCTGCATGTATGATTCTCAGAATTGATGATGTAATTGCTGTATCTGGGGCTCCAGGTGGCGGCGGTATGCCTCCAATGGGCTAAAACTTTTAGTTAAAACTTAAGCATTTTACTTTTTGATATTCATTGTTGTACAAACTTGGTGTTGATTTAGGTGGAACCAAAATCGAAGCTATTCTATTAGATGAAACTCTTAATGTCATAGAAAGAAAAAGAATTCCAACCCCCAAAAATGATTATCAAAAAATCCTAAATTCTATCTCTTCTCTAGTATTAGAAATTTCAGAAAATGTTTCTGACTTTTCATTAGGAATATGTACGCCTGGAGCTATTTCTAAACAAACTGGATTAATAAAAAATAGTAACACTCAATGTCTAATTGGAAAATCACTCAAAGAAGATTTAGAAAATAAACTAGGAAAAAAAATCTCTATGGAAAATGATGCTAACTGTTTTACAATGGCAGAAGCAACATTAGGCGCTGCAATTGATTTTGATCTAGTTTTTGGTGTAATTATTGGTACTGGTGTTGGAGGCGGAATTGTAATTGATAAAAAACTCTATCCTGGTAGAACAAATATTGGAGGTGAATGGGGACATCATACATTACATCGTAATGGGAATCCGTGTTATTGTGGCAAAACTGGATGTGTTGAGACTTACATTAGTGGCCCTTCACTTGAAAATCATTGGATGAAATTAACAGGAAAATCTTCCACTCTGCCTAAAATTCTTACTGATATTGATAATGAAATTGGAAAAAAATGGAAAGATGAATTTCTAGAGAACTTTGGATTTGGTCTTGCAAATGTAATTGATATTTTAGATCCTGACGCAATTGTTCTAGGTGGCGGTTTGTCTAATATTGATTTTTTATACACTGAAGGAAAAGAATCCGTTTACAGTAAAGTTTTTTCAGATTTGGTGGATACTCCGATTCTGAAAAATAAATTAGGTGATTCTGCAGGTGTTTTTGGTGCCTGTATGCTTTAATCTGGACATCCTTCCATCTTTGAAATTGAATATCCGTCTGTCATGATTTCAATTTCCATATCTTCTGGTACTGATTGAGTGTGACAAAATTTACATTCTTCTGTTGTAACTATAGATGATTCTTCCCCAATCGATTTTAGCCATTCTTTTGCATATGAAATTGCTTTTTCTACATCACTATTGTCAGTGACAACATCAAAGTGCATTGTATGTCCGTCTTTTGCTTTTACATATGTATCAAAAACATGAAAATCCATTTTAATCACAAACTATGAAGAATATTGGTTTTTAATTGTTATACTTTTTTCTATTATCATATTTACATCTGCATCTAATTCAGTACTAATCAAAATTAAACCTGCACCACCAATAGGAATTGTTATTCTGAAAATTTTCTCATATTTTGCCAGTGCATATATTGGCTTTCCAATTTTATCTGAAGTTTTTTTACGTGTTGACCATCGATAAACCGCTTGAGATAAAGACATCTCGGTTTCTTCTTTTGTTAAATGACTTTTTAATCCAGGACGAATTTTGTCATATAGTTCACCAAAATCATAGACTCCTACATATCGAATATTTTTATCAGAATTTAACATCTGATCACACATTTTTTCATATTCCAATTTTATCACTACTGTGGCTCAATTGTTGCTGGTGGTTTACTTGATATGGTATAAGTGACCCAAGTAACGTCTTCAATCTCATTTGTTATTCTGTTACTCATTTTTTCTAATAATCCATGTGGTAATCTTGTCCAATCTGCAGTCATTGCATCAACTGAATCTACAACTCTAATCATTACAATATTTCCATATCGACGTTCATCCCCTACAACTCCCACTGCTCTATCATCACCAACTGCTGCATATGCTTGCCATACTTTTTCATACAAGCCAGATACCATCAATTCTTCTTCAACTATCTTGCTGGCTACTTTACAAATCTCTAGCTTTGTTGGAGTAACTTCTCCGATTATCCTTACTGACAAACCTGGTCCTGGAAACGGATGTCTCATGAAAAGTTTTTCTGGAACTCCAAGAATTTTAGCGATTTTTCTTACTTCATCCTTATACAAGTCCTTTAGTGGTTCTAAAATTTCTAAATTCAGCCATTCTGGTAGCCCTCCTACGTTATGATGTGATTTGATAACTGCAGCAGGTCCTTTTGAGACGCCACTTTCAATAATATCTGGATACAGTGTGCCTTGAGCTAACCATTTGAATGGACCATTCCCTTTAGCAAATTCAGTAAATACCTGAACAAATTCTTCACCCACAATTTTCCTTTTCCTTTCAGGATCTACAACTCCTTTGAGTTTTCCCAGAAATGCATCTGCTGCATTTACTGCTGTAAAATCAACTTTGAAATTATCCTTGAACATTTCCTCAATTTCTTTTTCTTCGTCTAATCGCAGTAATCCGTTATCAACAAAAACACACTTTAGTCTATCACCTATTGCTTTGTGAATTAGTAATGCTACAACTGTCGAATCTATTCCACCACTAACTCCGCAAAGCACATTTCCATCTATCTTTGAAATTTTTTCAACAGCCGTATCGATAAAGCCTTCCATAGTCCAATCTTGTCTTGCACCACAAACTTTCAAAACGAAATTTTTTAGAATTTCCGTACCTTGTTCTGTATGCACTACTTCTGGATGGAATTGAATCCCATAAACTGATTTTTCTTTTGATGCAATTGCAGCTGCTTTTGCACTTTCGGTATGACCTATCACTTTGAAACCCTCTGGAATTTGCTCTGCTTCATCACCATGACTCATCCATGCTCTAACTGATTCACCAATTCCATTTAGAAGATCTTCATCATTGTCAATTGTTAGTAGTGATGAACCATATTCTTTGTTTGCTCTTTTTACTTTTCCTCCGTATTTATTTACAATCAGCTGATGACCATAGCAAATTCCAAGTAATGGCAAATTCATATCAAAAATTTTATTTTCTGGAATTGGGGCATCTGAACTATAAACACTAGATGGACCTCCTGAAAAAATTATTCCAGTAGGGTTAAGCTTTTGTAATTCTTCATAACTAATATCATAAGGAACTAGTTCTGCATAAACAGAGAACTCTCTAATTCTTCTACAGATTAAATGACTGTACTGTGATCCAAAATCTAAAACTACAATTTTATCCATATTATCACTTGTTTACATTTTCTAGCATTCTAGTCAATGACCATCCTGCTGTATTGATTAACTCGTTCACTCTTTCTTTTTGCCTATAGTTTTTAATTATAATTTCTCTAATATTTGCCCCGTTTTTGTTAACAATATAATCGATAACTGATTCTTTTTGGATTTTTCCACTTTCTGCTTCAACAACATCTTTCCTTTTCATCTCTCCAATTATCCTGTCTAGAAAGAATGATTTGAAAGGTGGTGTGTCTGCATTGATTGCAATTTCATTATCTAAAACTATGGAAACCTGATCTGGTGTAACAAATGCCTTGGCAATAATTTTACCATCATTGACTCTTTTAATAGGAATTGAATTTTCTACAGGCTTTTCTATGATCTCTTGTTTGTTTTCCACCTCTTTTCTTATCTCCAGCTGAGAAGCTTTTGTAAAACTGGAATCTTTTAAGAACAAATCTAAAACATTGATATTTTTTTCAAGCATTTCTATACTCTCTTGATGTTTGTCAATTTGCTCGATCAAACTCTCTTTCAAAGCAACGATTTCTTTAACTTGCTCCTCTGAAAACTTCATAATCTGATTAATGATGATTAGGTATTAAATGCATTCTAGGTAATTATAATATCCAGTTCTTTATATGATATTTTTTTAAATCCTTTAATTGACTTTGATGTAGTAAATAATTCTGATTTTGTAAATGAAGATAGCCACTCCAAAAGATATTTTCCTCGTTTCAATTTCATTAATTTTATTCTTCTCTCTGATTTTTTAGTTTTTGAAAATTTACCTATTCGTTCTCCAAAATCCATACCAAACAAAACAATTTTTTTTGCTTGAAAATGATTTGCTAAAAAAATACTTCTATCCCCATCTGTAAATCCACCAAAATTTTGAATTTTACTAAATGGAGTTGACTGTGTTGTTCCAATACAATTTTTAAATTCTTTTACAAACCCTAACTTTTCTTTATTATCGCCATGTGCATGTACCACAAAAATGGAATTTGTTTTTCCAACTTTTTTTAATGTATATTCATCTCCATCCAAATCTGTGACAATAATATCTGGTATGATATCATTTTCTACAAGTGGTTTAATTGAACTGTCTGCAGCAATTTTAACAATTTTTTTATATTTTTTTAATTTTGGAATTGCCAATGACAATGATGGACCTGAACCAATAACAAAGACTGTTTTTCCCTTTAACATGTTTTCAATTTTTTTATTGGTATCTGATTTTTTTAAAATTGAATTTAAAAGAATGGCTGATTTTCTGTCTTCTTTTTCACTAAATCTAAACTCTCTTAAAATATCAGAATACCTCTTTTTCCAACCTAAAATCATCATATCACTCAAATTGTATTAGATTTGATAAACCATGTGGCAAAAATTGCAAATGTAAGCGTAGGTGGAAAGAACCCTATACGGATTATGGGAATTTTAAACACCAGTCCTGAATCATTTTATAAAAAATCTGTCAATACTAGTAAAACAAGCATAAAAAATTCTGTAAAACTGATGGAAAGTCAAGGAGCCGATTTTATTGACATAGGGGGTATGTCTACTGCTCCATATCTGTCTACAATGATTTCAGAAAAAACTGAATCAAAAAGAATTATTGATGCAATTAAAATTATTCAAAATTCAACAAACCTCCCAATTTCTGTTGATACTTGCAGAGCATCTGTTGCAAGTGATGCTTTAGAGCATGGAGTTGAAATAATCAATGATGTATCTGGACTAAAATACGATGAAAAAATGCCAGATGTAATATCAAAATTTTCTCCATCTTTAATTTTATGTGCATTTTCCACAAAGATTGTAGTTGGAAATCCTATAACATCAACTAAAAAATTACTTAGAGATAGCATTCAAATAGCAAAAAAATCCAACATCTCTTCTGAAAAAATTGTATTAGATCCTGCTATTGGTTTTTTTAGAAAATCTGGCAAAGGCCCATTTTTTACAAAAATCAAATCAGATTGGCTAGAAAGAGATCTATCTGTACTGAAAAATCTAAATTCTATAAAACAAACTTTTCCTATTCTGATCTCCGTTTCCAATAAATCATTCATAGGAAAAATCTTGAGAAAAGAAAATCCAAACGATCGAATTTTTGGCTCTATTGCAGCAGAAACTATTTCAGTTATGAACGGTGCTGATATTATACGTACTCACAATGTAGGGGCAACCAAAGATGCGATAACGATCACATCCAAATTACTCAATAAACACAAAGGCTTATAATCAATATTTTACTTTCTTAACAAGGTTTCATTGGAATTCAAAGAAGGATTAACTTTTGACGACGTTCTTCTTGTACCCAAATATTCAGATATCACTAGTAGAAGTCAGACCGATCTAACTACAAAATTATCTCGAAATTTATCAATTAACATTCCTTTTGTGAGTGCAAACATGGATACTGTGACCGAATCCTCTATGGCAGGAGCAATGGCTCGTGCTGGAGGAATTGGAATTATTCATAGATTTTTGACAATTCAAGAGCAAGCAAATGAAGTTCTCAAGGTTAAACGTTCTGGCAGTGTTATGATTGAAAATCCATATTCGATCTCTGCAGACAAATCCGTTGAAGATGCATTAACTTACGCAGAGGATAAAGAGATTTCTGGATTGTTAGTTGTTGATTCTAATTCTAAATTAATAGGAATTGTAACTGAACGAGATTTACTATTTGCAAATAAAGCAAATAAAATTCAAGATGTGATGACTAAGGATGTTGTAACTGCAAAGTTAGGAGTTACTTTAGATGAATCAAAAGAGATCTTACATAAACACAGAATTGAAAAACTGCCAATTGTTGATGATTCAGGAATTGTCAAAGGTTTGATTACAAGTAAGGATATTACAAACAACGCTGATTTTCCAAACGCATCTAAGGATAAGAAAGGAAGACCATTGGTTGGTGCAGCAGTTGGAGTAAAAGGTGACTTTTTAGAAAGAAGTGAATCTCTTTTAGAAGCAGGAGCAGATGTTCTTGTCGTTGACATTGCTCATGGACATAGTGAAAATGCAATGAGCACAGTCCGTAATATCAAAAAGGCATTTCCAAATTGTGAATTAATTGCAGGAAACATTGCAACTGCTCAAGGAGCAGAAGATTTGATTAAAGCAGGAGTTGATGCCGTTAAAGTTGGTGTAGGTTCTGGTTCAATTTGTATTACTAGGGTAATTACAGGTTCTGGTGTTCCTCAATTAACGGCAGTAATGGATTGTGCAAAAATTGGCAAGGATCATGGAATTCCAATAATTTCTGATGGTGGTACCAGAACATCTGGTGATGCAACTAAAGCATTAGCTGCTGGCGCTTCTACCGTGATGGTAGGCAGTATGCTTGGAGGAACTGATGAATCTCCTGGTACTGTTTTGACTAAAAATGGAAAAAGATTCAAAGTCTATAGGGGAATGGCATCATTAGCTGCATCCATTGGAAGAAAATCCAAAGAATCAGGCACAATATCACTTGATGATGATCTTAATGATTATGTTGCAGAGGGAGTAGAGGCAATGGTTCCTTACAAAGGAACTGTAACTGATATTCTAAAACAATTAACAGGCGGAGTACGTTCTGGCTTGAGTTATTGTGGTGCACATACAATTCAACAAATGCAAGAAAATGCAGAATTTATCAAAATGTCAAGAGCTGGATTTGCAGAAAGTCAGCCTCATGATGTTTCTTTGATGTAGATAATTTTTTAAGCAGTATCCAGATTTATTCAATCATGCTTTCTAAAAGAACCATTATTGGATTAGTAGTCGGTACTGTAATCATTGCAATTGGCGGTTATTCTTTACTTTCACATATTGGAACAATTACAATTAATGAAGATTATGTATTAGGAGTAGGTGACACTATACCTTACACAATTCCCGCTCCTGCATCTACTCCACAACATTTGAAAATAGTCGGTGATGCTTTTGATCTCAAACTTCAAAGCCCTGCAGACGGATTACAAATTCCACACACTTCATACAAAAAAGAACTTACTTTAGATTGGGTTCACCTGGAAGATGGTGAGACAAAAATCCTGATTCAAAATACAGGAAATACTGAATTATCTATTACTGGGAAATTGATTCGCAGTTCTGATCCTATTTGGTTTACATTTGATCTCATGGTGATTACATCTGGAATGGTAATCATTGGATTTAGCATGGGTTTTACTCTAAGAAAACCAAAAGGGTTTTAGCTTAATTTTGCAGAAGGATATGAACCTAAAACTTTCATAGATATAGTTTCTTGTTTTATTTTTTCTAACATTTCAGAGATTTTAGGATTGTTTTGATGCCCTTCAAAATCTACATAGAAATTATATTCCCAAGTATTCATTTTTGTTGGCCTTGATTCTATCTTTGTTAGGTTGACATTATTTCTATGAAAATTCTCTATTATTCTAAATAATGAGCCTGGTTCATGCTTTATTGAAAAAATTATTGATGTCTTGTCGTTGCCTGATTCTGAATTACTTGTTTTTGATAAGATCAAAAATCTCGTATAGTTATTATGATTATTTGCAATGTTGTCTAAGATGATTGGCATTTGATATATCTCAGCTGCTTCTCTACTAGCAATACATGCACAATTTTCTTTGTTTATTTCCTTGATCATCTTTACACTTCCTGCCGTATCATATGCTGGAATTGTTTTCATGTTGTGTTTTTCAATAAATTTTCTGCATTGACCCAAAGCTTGTGGATGTGAATAAACAGTATCTATTTGTTCAATCTTTCCGGTTCCAATTAAACAATGTTCAATCCTGTGATAGATTTCACCTGTTGCATTAAGAGATGTGGAGTATAGCAAATCATAACTCTCTCCTACGCTTCCTTCTATGGAGTTCTCTACTGGTAAAATAGAAAATTGTGTTCTATCATTGCTGGTACTATCTAATACTTCTGCAAATGTAGTTAGGGGAACTGTCTTAACTTCTTCATTAAAAAATAATTTTGCTGCAGCTTCACTATAAGCCCCTCGTTCACCTTGGAACGAAACATGTATCATTTCTTAGCCTCTTAAATTTACGAAATCACTATTTCCAAAATTTGAAGAAAGTTTTCTTTCATCAATCCATGCGCAGTCTGTACATTTTATTGCATCGCGCATTGGGACAACATTTCCTCCACATTTTCTACATTTGGTAAATAAAATTCCTAAATTTGGCTCACTAATTGATGCATGAATGGTGCCATTAAGATGACTGATAATTTTCAGCGTAACAATATCGTTAACTAATGCAACATTTCTAATTCTTAAATTTCGTGTTCCACAAACACATTCAACTTTTGATGTTGTTGGTTTTCCATTAATGTAGTCAATTGAAACTGCAATCATGGATGACATTACTGCAACAACTGTTCCAATTATGATATCCCCTACTTTTGGGATTGATAGAAGTTTTGGATGTTTTACGTTGACAGTTCGTGTTATCTTGTCAATGTCTTTTTCTCCAACTGTTGCTGCTCTTACCATGTCTCCATCGTCAAAAGCATTATTTCCTGCCTCATATTCTTCAATAGATGCTATTTTGTCTCCTGGAAATATTGCATTTTCAGACATATTGAGAATTTTGCTTTTATGATTATAATTGTTTGTGGCTTGGAGAATCTTTGATAAATCATATATTTTCAAAAAATTCATGAAAATCATGAAAGCTCTGGTATACGATGAATATACTGATGATGATGATTTTTCTAAAATCCTGAAAATTAAAGATCTTCCAATGCCTGAGCCAAAATCTAATGAGGTGATTATCAAAGTAAAAGCAGCTGCTCTAAACTATGATGATATTTGGGGAATGAGAGGCAAGCCTTTAGCAATTCCGTTACCCCATATTTCTGGTACTGATGCAGCAGGTGAGGTAATAGCAATTGGAAGTGATGTAAAAAATATCAAAATTGGAGATAGAGTTGTATCGCATGGTAACATGTCTTGTAGAGTTTGTAAAGCATGTACTGATGGACGAGAATTTGATTGTAGAAAACGAACTATCTGGGGTTTTGAAACAGGCCCACTATGGGGAGGTTATTGCGAATTTACACATCTTCCAGAAGTAAATGTTGTAAAAATCCCGGAAGGTGTATCATATGATGAAGCAGCTGCCGCTTCAATGACTTTGTTGACTTCATGGCATATGTTAGTTGGCAGAGCAAGAATTCAACCCGGACAAATTGTTTTGATTATGGGTGGTAGTTCTGGAGTTGGCAATTATGGAATTCAAATTGCAAAACTTTTTGGATGTACTGTAATTGCCACTGCAAGTCCTGACAAACTAGATAAATTATTGGAATTGGGAGCAGATTTTGCAGTGGATCATAGAAAAGAAGATTGGCATAAGGAAGTGCGTTCAATTGCAAAAAAAATCCCAAAACCGTTAGGTGATGTACCTGGTGTTGATGTAATCTTTGAACACATTGGTGGAACACATTGGAATAAAGAATTAACTTTGTTAAATTATGGCGGAACTATAGTTACAACTGGTGCAACAACTGGATATGATGCCAAGACTGACTTGCGTCATATTTTCTTTAAAGGTATCAATATTCTAGGCTCTACTCAGGGAACTCGGGCAGAGCTAGAACAAGGCATGTATTGGATGTCACAAGGCAAAATAAAATCAATAATTGATTCAGTATATGCTTTAGAAGAAGCAGCTGTTGCTCATACAAAGATGCTCAAAGGCAAAGGACTATTTGGAAAAATCTTAATCAAACCTGGGTCTTGATTGACATGGAAGATCCAAAAACAAATTCAATTTTAGATGAAGGCAATAGATTATTTTTACAAGGAAAATTGCGTGAAGCAATTACATATTATGATAAAATTCTAGACGAAAATCCAAGACATTTGAGCTCTCTGAATAATAAAGGATATGCTCTAAGTAAATTGAAAGAATATGATTCTGCCATGAAGTGCTATGATACTGCTTTGGAGATTTCTCCTGATGATTTGTCTGTATTGATTAACAAAATCTCATCGTTTCGTAAACAGGGAAATTTTGATGATGCATTATCTATATGTGATGAGATTTTGAAAAATAATCCAAAATATAACATTGCACTATACCATAAAGAACGAATTTTATTTTCGATGGGAAATTTTGATGAATCTGTTGCATGTTGTGATAAAATTCTAAATGATTACCCTCACAATGGCGATGTATTGTTTGATAAATCCTGTAATTTTGCAATGTTATCTAGAAATGATGAAGCATTAGATCTCCTTGAACATGCAATTTCTCAAGGAATTCAATACAAAATTAAAGCAAAAAAATCAAAATCTTTTGAAAAGATATCAGATAATCTAAGATTCAAAAAATTAGTTTTGTAACTATAACCAGTGCGGAATTTCTAAATATTCATCAATGCTTTCTTTTCGTAAAACTTTTAGAAGTGCATTAGCCTGTGGTGTTGATAATACTGGCTTGTCAAACTGATTATCTGTGGAAATTCTTGGACATGCAACTTGAATAAATGCATCAATTCCTCTAAGATTGTTTAATCTTTCATTTGTAATATCTGTAAGTGCAAATAATTGAACTGTTTTTCCTTCCTTTTCTAATTCTTTTTTAAATTTCAAGCCAAACACTTTTGATAACTGTCCTTCTTTTAACCCGATGATTATTCCAAATGACTTTGCTTCTGCGGCTTTGAATATTGCTAGAGTTGCTTTCTTTTTTAACGTACGTGCAAATTCCGTCACTTCCCTTACCTCATTAAAGTATGGATCTAAAATGTAGGTTGGTAAATTAGTAGACAATGCAATTCCAGCTGCATGAAAATTACTTTGCCCTAAAAATACATAGGCGTCAACTTCTTTTTTTAATTCTGTTGCAGGATAAAATTCGCATCCAAATACTTGGCCGTCATTTAATTGACCTTTCCCCTTTCCGATTTTTACTTTAATTCCATTTTTTGTTAAAATCTTTTCAACTTTACCCATTTGATGTAAATGTTGACTATCTGTAACTAGTGAAACTAATTTTCCTTTTAGTAACTCTGTACATTTTTCTGCTACGCTATCAAATTCTACATCATCAAAAGCATCAATTAAAACTAAATTTTTTTCTAATGATTCTGTATTGATTGTATGTCCAACATTAAATTGAATTTCTGCTCCTAAAATCTTTGAACCTGTTGTATTCAAATCACAAGTTCCCCATGTTGTATCTGCTAAAACATATGCTGGTATTCCATATTTTTTTGAAATTTTAATTGCCATATCCTGAACCTGAGGCAACATACCATCTGGACCATTTAATGAAACTGATGCTGGATTTTTTTCTTCTATTTCTTTGAAAATTCTTGCTTCGTCTATTACAATCAATTGAGCTTGGAATTGTACGTTATTAATTTAAATCAACTGAAGCTTACAACAACTAAAAATGTCTGATCAATTAAAACAAGTCATGGAAAATGAAACTGTCCTTAACGTTGGATTTGATGATACTGATTCGCCTAAAGGAATGTGTACAACTTTTCTTGCCTACAAAATTGTTGATTTACTACAAAAACAAAAAACAGAATTTTTAGATTTTCCAAGACTGGTACGATTTAATCCCAACATTCCATGGAAAACAAGAGGGAATGGAGCCGTTTCTATGAAAATAAAGACAAAAAATCCGTCTAAAATAAAAAATCAAATTAAAAATCTAGTTTCAAAATACTCTGATACTAAAAATGGCGCAAATCCAGGACTGGTGTTTTTCGAAAGTGATTTGATTCCACCTGAATTTACAAAATTTAGCAAATTAGCATTATGGCAATTGATTAATCGAAACAATGCAAAAAAATTTGCTAAAAAAAACAATATTGAGATTCATTATCAAGGCAATGGTCAAGGATTGATAGGTGCAATAGGTGCAATTGGTTATGACTTTGATGATCATACATTAGAACTTTTGAGCTATCGTAAAAAACCAAAATTTGGAAAAGAAAGAAAGATTTCTGCTGACAGTGTAAAAATCATGCAAGAAAAAACTTCTCCTAATACGTTTAACAGCTTTGATACTAAGAAAGGAAGAATTTTAATCACACCCCATGGGCCTGATCCTGTTTTTTATGGTGTCAGAGGAGAAGATGTAGATTCCTTAGTTTATGCTACTAAAATTCTAAAGACAAATGAAAAATTGGATGGTTACATGATCTTCAAATCAAATCAGGGAACTGGTGATCATTTGAAAAATGAATTAAATTTTGAAAACATGAAACCGTATGCATCTGGAAAGATTACTGGAATTGTATCTAACATGCCAAAAATTGTAAAAGGTGGACATGTGTTTTTTAAAATCATCTCTAAAAATCATGAATTTTGGTGTGCTGTTTACAAACCAACTGGCATGACTGTTGCTGCATCTAATTTGTTGAAAGGTGATAAGATACGTGTAGGCGGTGGTGTTAGAAAAGCCTCAAAAAATTTCCCACGAATAATTAATTTGGAATTTCTTGATGTAATCTCTCTAGTAAAGAATACTTTACTATCCAATCCTAAATGTAAAAAATGCAACAAAAAAATGAAATCTAAAGGACTGAATCAAGGATTTCAGTGTATTCGTTGTGGAGCAAAATCCTCTAAGAAAATCACTGTTGAAAATTCAAGAAAAATAAAAAATCAACTGTATTTACCAGAAATTTCCGCACATAGGCATCTTAGTAGACCTTTACAGAGAATTGGAATCGTAAACAAATCTACAAAATTTGATAATTCCCTTTCATGGTTTTGTGTATATGATAAGTAGCGGGGAGTAGATTTGAACTACTGAACTGCGGGTTATGAGCCCGCCGGGATGACCTGGCTTCCCCACCCCGCTGAACATAAATGAAGTTGAGCCGTATATACGCTTTATCAAATTCTTGAAAGTAATTAATAGGATTTGAAAAGATTGTCTTTTCATGGACAAAAAAATACAAATCGCCGCAGTTGCTGTTGCAATAATTTTCTCTGTTTTGGTTTTAACATCTCCAACTGATCCTATTCCGTTACCTGAAATAAATTCAAATTCTAAAAGTGATTTTGTAACCGTTATAGCTGAAAACCTTGAGAAACCACGTGCAATTGCTGTTTCTGATGATCGAATTTTTGTTACAGAAAAAGATGGATTGATTAGAGTAATTCAAAATAACACTTTGTTAGAATCACCACTAGCTACATTACGTGCAGCTGATGTGTTTGATGGTGGTCTGTTAGGTATTGCATTACATCCCAATTTTTCAAATAATCATTATCTCTATGTATTTTTAACATATGATGAGGATGGAAATCTGTGGAATAAGATCCTAAGAATTACTGAATCTGAAAATAAATTAATTGATGCAGAAACTATCTTCGATAAAATTCCTGGCTCTTCATTTACAAATGGCGGTTTTATTAAATTTGGACCTGATGAAAAATTGTATGTGGGAACTGGAACTGTTTCTGATGCATCACATCTTCCTCAAGATCTTAATTCTTTGTCTGGAAAAATCTTGAGATTAAATGATGACGGTTCAATTCCTGATGATAATCCTTTTTCAAACTCGCCAGTATATTCATTAGGTCATAGAAATCCTCAAGGTATGACTTGGGATGATGATGGCAATTTGTTTGTGGCAGAATTTGGACCTGAAAAAAATGATGAAATTAATCTAATTCAATCAGGAAAAAACTATGGATGGCCTGAACAACAATGCTCTGGAAATAAAAATTTCCAAGACGCAATTCTCTGCTATGATCCGAGCATAGAACCTGGTGGCATATTGTTTTATTCTGGGAATGCATTAAATTTTGAATCTTCATTCATTATGGCTTCGATGAGAGCAGCAAATCTGTATCAACTAGATTTTGAAGAGGGATTGAGTTCTCAAAAATCAATTCTTAGCGGTATAGGACGTGTGCGTGATGTAGTTGAAGGTCAGGATGGAAGTCTTTATGTGATTACTTCAAATACTGACGGGAAAGGTTTTCCAGATAGTATGGATGATAAACTATTGAGGATACTGAAATAAAATGCCTGACTCGTCAATTTCAAAATTCTTTGAAAAATCTAGAAAAGAGAGATTAGATGTTATTGCAAACTTTGCAAATCTCTCAAATGAAGATTTGAATATTTTGCAAAACGAAAACGGTGGAATCTCTTTTGACAAGGCAGATAAAATGGTTGAAAATGCCATTGGAACATTTTCACTTCCATTAGGAATTGCGACAAATTTCAAGATAAACGGTAAAGACTATGTCGTCCCTATGGTAATTGAAGAACCGTCTGTAATTGCAGCAGCATCAAAGGGAGCTAAAATTGCACGAATTAAAGGTGGGTTTGAGGTTTCTGCAAATGAATCATTCAGTATTGGACAAATACAGATGTTAGATGTTGACATACCATATGCCATTTCACAAATAAAGGATTCTTCAAACGAACTTCTTGAACTGGCAAATTCTAAAAGTAACACTTTGTCTAAAATGGGTAAAGGTGCCAAAGAGATCTCATGTAAAGAAATTGATACACCTTCTGGAAAGATGCTCATTGTTGAATTGTTAATAGATGTAGGTGATGCAATGGGTGCCAATGTAACCAATACTATGTGTGAGGCAATTTCTCCTTTAATTGAAAAAATCACTGGTGGCAGAGCACTACTTCGAATTTTATCAAATTATTCTACACGAAGAATAGCTAGAGCAAAAGCAGTATTTGAAAAAGAAGCAGTCGGAGGCGAACAAGTAGTTGATAATATCATTTCTGCATTTGAATTTGCTGACAATGATGTGTATAGGGCTGTCACTCACAACAAAGGTATCATGAATGGAACTATAGCCGTTGCAAATGCTATAGGTCAAGATAGCAGAGCCATTGAAGCTGCAGCAAATGCATATGCTGCGCAATCAGGAAGATATCGCTCTCTAAGTAAGTGGAGCAAGGATGAAGATGGAAATTTAATTGGCACCTTAGAAATGCCTCTTTCAGTAGGTATTGTGGGGGGAATAGCAAATGTTCATCCCGTGGCTAAAATTTGCACAAAAATTCTTGGAGTCACATCTGCAAAAGAATTGGCATGTATAATGACTGCTACTGGCTTGGCTCAAAATTATAGTGCAATTAGAGCTCTTTCTACAGAAGGAATTCAAAAAGGACACATGCGTCTACATGCAAGAAATCTGGCTGCTGCTGCAGGTGCTACACCTGAACAAATAGATGAAATTGTTCAAAAAATGATTCAAGAAAAGAAAATTTCACTTGACAGAGCTAAAGAATTACTTGAGCAAATTTAAACATGCGATTATATACCTAAAAAGTGAAAAAATTAAAAATGTCTGAAGTAAAATTTGCTATTCCAAAGGGTAGTCTTGAAGAAGCTACATTCAAACTATTAGAAAAATCTTGGACTAAAGTAAATAGAAAGAGTAGAACTTATCGAGTTTATCTAGATGACCCAAACATTGTTGTCAAAATGCTTCGTCCACAAGAAATCCCAACATTAGTTGCAGAAGGATTGTATGATGTAGGTATTACTGGTAAGGATTGGGTAGGAGAAACAAATTCTGATGTTGAACCTATACTAGATTTAGAATATGGCAAAATTAGATTGGTAATTGCTTTTCCTGACAAGTATCATTACAAAAATCTTGATGAGATGATAGCAGATTATGGTAAAAAGAAAAAAACACTTAGAATTTCATCTGAATATCTTACAACTGCCTCAAAATTTCTAAAACAATCAAAATCTTACAAAAAGTATTATGGTTCAAAAGATCCTTTGATTGTTACTCCCTGGGTAAGACTGGGAAACAACAAAGATGTTCAAATTCATTTGTCTTTTGGTGCAACTGAGGCAAAGCCCCCTGAGGATGTTGATGCCATAATGGATGTTACAGAAACAGGTACAACACTAAAACAAAACAAACTCAAAATAGTTGATGAAGTTCTTACCTCTACTGCACATTTGATTGTAAATAAAAAATCACTAAAAGATCCTAAAAAACGTGAAAAAATCTTTGATATTGTGACTTTGATGAGAGGTGCAGTTCATGGCAGAAAATATCTCCACATTTACCTTAATGTAGAAGAAAAAAATCTAAAAAAACTCTTGACACAGATGCCCTCTTTGAAAAAACCTACAGTAAGCCCACTCAGTGAGGAAGGATGGTTTGGAATAAACACTGTAATCAAAAAAGAAGAATTCCACAAACTTATTCCTAAATTAAGAAAGATTGCCCAAGGCCTTGTAGTTCATGAACCTAGGCAAATCCTTGAACTTGAGGAGATAAAACGTGACGAAGAAAATTGATGAGAATAATCAAAGTTACAAATGTTGAGAAATTTGCAGCAAGAATAGTCCCAAAACAGCCTCAAAATAACAAAACTATCGTTGAATCCATTCTAAATGATGTCAAAAAAAATGGTGATGCTGCAATTAAAAAATATGAAAAAAAATTTGGCAAAGCAAATCTTACTACACTTAGACTGTCTCAAAACGAAATCAAAGATGCATATTCTAAGATCTCAAAAACTGAACTTGATGCATTACGGTTAGCAAAAAACAAGCTTGGAAAAACAGAATCCACTGTCAAATCGTTACTGAAAAATATAACAATTAATCAAGATGGGATAAAAATTACAAAAAAATTCATTCCCATTCAAAGTGTGGGATGTTACATTCCAGGCGGATTGGCAAAGTATCCAAGCTCTGTGATAATGTCTGTTGTTCCAGCTAAAATTGCCGGTGTTAAAAGAATTGTAGTTGTATCTCCTCCAAATTCTGATGGAAAAATTGATCCATTAACAATCGTGTCTGCTGATATTTCCGGTGCTGATGAAATCTACAAAACTGGCGGTGTGCAATCTATTGCAGCGTTATCTTATGGTACAAAATCCATTTCAAAAGTTGATAAAATTGTAGGTCCTGGAGGTGCATTTGTAACTACTGCAAAATCTCTAGTCAGTGAACAAACAGGTATTGATATGCTTGCAGGTCCCACTGAATTAGGAATCATTGCAGACAATTCAGCAAACCCAAAATTCATTGCACTGGATTTAATTTCTCAAGCAGAACATAGCAGTGATACTTTTTGTTATTTAATTACTACTTCTGGAAAACTAGCAACATGTGTAAATAAAATTATATCAGAATTAATTCCGACAATTCAAAGAGAAAAGATTGCTAAATCAAGTCTTAAAAACAATGGGTTTATTGGAATATGCAAAACTGATTCTGATATGATTAAACTTGCAAATATTTTGGCTCCTGAGCATTTGCAAATAATGACAAAAAACCCTGAATCAATTTCTTCAAAAATTACTTCATCAGGACTGGTTTTGGTTGGAAATGATACTCCTTCATCTGCAAGTGACTATGTTTTAGGCTCAAATCACATTCTTCCGACAAATGGATTTGGAAAAATTAGAGGCTCGCTTTCTGTTTTGGACTATATGAAGATAAACACACAGATAAAATCATCAAAAAAGTCTTTGTCAAAAATCTCAAAACATCTTGAAGTCTTGACTAAATCTGAAGGACTTTCTAATCACTATGAAGCAGTAAGAGGTAGATTAGATTGAAAAAAAATTGGTTTGAAGAAAAAATTTCTAAATTTAATTCCATTGGGGGATATCAAAAACCAGAACTCATTCAAGATTCAGTAAAACTCGATTCAAATGAAAATTATGTAATGCCAAAACAATTCCAAAATGATATACTTTCTTCTGCAAGAAAAAATTCTGACATAAGAGCATATCCTCTAGGTGGTGTTGAAAGATTGATTGATGCAATATCAAAATTCACAAAAATACCCTCTGCAATGATTGGAGTTGGAAATGGCTCTGATCAAATATTGGATTTAATACTTTCAAACTTTGCATCAAAAGAAACCAAAGTTTTAACATCCAACCCTACGTTTGGGTTTTTTGAAGAACGTTGTAAATTGTACGACATACCATTAATTGCAATTCCTTTCTCAGACGACATGAAATTAGACATTGTAGATTTTCTAAAACAATCTAAAAATGCAGACATTCTTTATCTTGATTCTCCAAACAATCCAACAGGATTCCAGTTTGCAAAAAACGAATTACAAAAACTAATCAAATCATTTGATGGTCTTGTAATTATTGATGAAGCCTATGGAGAGTTTAGCGAATACTCCCTTTCTGATATGGTAAAAACACAAGACAATCTGATTGTTGTTCAAACTCTTTCAAAATCATTTGGCTTGGCAGGAATCCGATTGGGGTATTTCGTAGCAAGTAAAAAATTCACTGAGGCATTCATGAACATTTTACAATATCCTTATCCTGTCAGTACAATTACTATAGAGTCAGGAATTGAGGCTTTAGAAAAATTCCATGTTATGAAAGATGCAATTGATAATATCAAAACTGAAAGAAAACGAATCATTGAGACTTTGAACAAATATGACACATTTCATGTGTTTGATTCCAAGGCTAATTTTGTACTTTTTGATGCACATAGTGCCTACAAGCGAGTTTATTCAGCTCTATCAGAGCAAGGAATTGCAATTCGCAAATTAGGAAAAATTGGTAACCATGATGGCTGTCTTAGGATTACTATTGGCACAAAAGAGATGAATTCAAAATTCTTATTGGCAATCCGTGACTTATTGGGATGACTCTAAGAAAAAAATCTGATGGAATCTATGTAGATGATTCTAAAATCAAAATATTAGAAAAAATAGATGCTGTGATTTTTGATTGTGATGGTGTATTAATTGATATTACAAAGTCTTATGACTTGACAATAATTAAAACAGCTCAATACGTTCTAAAGCATTTTGCACAAATTGAAGGTTCTATAGATGTCGATTTTAAAATCATTGATGGATTCAAAGCTACTGGTGGATTCAATGATGAGGTTGATTTGACATATGCTGCAATCATTTCCATAGTTGCGGCAAAGAAATTAGAAAAAGATCAAACCGATTTTATTTTTGATGTGATAAATCATTCTGATTCAAGCGGCATTGTCTCTGTAGAAAAATTCATTGAAAATCTTGTAGATATATCTGATATCAAAAAACAATTATCTTACCCTGGAACTCACCATGAAAATCCATTATATCGCATCTTTGATCAAATTTTCTATGGACCAGAATTATATGAAAAATTGTTTAACAACATTTCTAGTTTTTCTGAATCTGGATTAATTGAACAAGATGATGTCATACTAGATGATTTTTTAATTGAAAAATTACAAAAAAAATTCAATTCGAAAATTGCCATGGTTACTGGCAGAGGGAAAGAATCTGTAAGTTACTCTCTAAAATCATTATTGAATAAATTTGATTTGAATAATTCTATATTTCTTGAAGATGAATCACGTGAACTTGCAAAACCAAATCCCAAACCTCTCTTAAATTCAATGAAGGGAATGAATAGTATTTTGCCTCTTTATGTCGGAGATTCTTTTGAGGACTTTATCATGGCAAAAAAAGTCACTGACTTGGGCAATGAGACAATATTTTGTGGAATTATCGGTACTAGTAAAAATCCTAAAGAAAAACTAGAGTTATTTGAAAAAAATGATGCTATTTTGGTGTTGGATTCAATTCATCTACTACCAAAGGTATTAAATTTAGAATAATTCAATTACATAATCTGTGAGAAAAATGGCACCACGAAAGGCATCAATTAAACGAAATACAAAGGAAACTAGTGTTACAGTATCTGTAAATTTAGATGGAACTGGAAAGACATCTATCAAAACAGGAATAAACTTTCTTGATCACTTGATTGTATCATTTGGAACACATGGAATGATGGATCTTAAAGTTGATGCAAAATCAAATGATGGTATTGAACACCATTTGATTGAAGATACCGCAATTACAATAGGACAAACAATTGACAAGGCATTAAGCATTAGACGTGGAATTACTAGATTTAGCTATGCTTCGGTTCCAATGGATGAATCCCTTGCTGAAGCTTCAATTGATTTGGTAAAACGTCCGTTTTCAAAGTTGACTTTATCTATAAAAAGAAACAAAATTGAAGATGTATCAAAAGAAGATCTTGAGCACTTTTTCCTATCTTTGCTGCAAAATCTGAATAGTTGCATTCACCTTACTGTAAAGTATGGAGATAACGACCACCACAAAGTTGAAGCTGCCATCAAATCACTTGCTGTAGCATTAAGAAATGCATCAACACTGGATAAAAAACAAAAAGGAATCCCAAGTACAAAAGGTTCAATGTAATGGCTAGTGTTGCAATTTTTGATTATGGCGCTGGAAATATCTTCAGCTTAAAAAATTCCCTTGAAAAAATAGGTGCCACAGTTGATGTGATTACCACCTTTGACAATCCTAATGTATATTCTGGATTGCTACTTCCAGGTGTTGGTAACTTTGATCCTGCCATGATTAGTGTTAGAAATTATTCAAAAACAGAGTTTAGAGACTATGTTGGCAGTATGCCTGTCCTTGGAATTTGTCTTGGAATGGAAATGTTCTTTGAAAAAAGTGAAGAAGGAAAAGAAAAGGGGTTAGATGTGATTGATGGCGAAGTGATTGTTCTCCCATCCTCCATGAAAGTGCCGCACATGGGATGGAATGATCTTGAAATTAAAAGACCTGGAAAAATTCTAGAGGGTGTCAAAGATGGTTCTTGGGCTTATTTTGTTCACTCGTATAGAGTAAAACCCAAATCTGATGATGTAATCACTGCAGAATCCGATTATGGAATCAAAGTTCCAGCAGTTGTTGAACATGAAAATTTTTTTGGGACACAATTTCATCCTGAAAAATCTAGCAATGTTGGAAAAATCATGCTAGAAAATTTCCT
The DNA here is from genome assembly GCF_054095695.1 of Candidatus Nitrosopumilus sp. bin_6a. Taxonomy (NCBI): domain Archaea; kingdom Thermoproteati; phylum Nitrososphaerota; class Nitrososphaeria; order Nitrosopumilales; family Nitrosopumilaceae; genus Nitrosopumilus; species Candidatus Nitrosopumilus sp. bin_6a. The sequence goes on along the minus strand of NZ_JBSWSR010000009.1, from coordinate 61,815 downwards.
CAAAGAGTGTAAAAAATGAAAATAATTCCTGCAATCGATCTAATGAATGGACAAGTTGTTAGATTGTACAAAGGTGATCCTAATCAAAAGACAGTATACAGCAGTGATCCTGTGAATATTGCAAAAAAATGGGAGTCTGCAGGAGCTGATATCCTTCATTTAGTGGATCTGGATGCTACTTTAGGAATTGGCTCCAATATTGAAATTATTAAAAAAATCCTTGAATCCATATCGATTCCAGTCGAAGTTGCTGGCGGTTTACGAGATAAATCATTGGTGTTGGAAATGGCAAAACTATCAAAACGTATAGTGCTTGGAACATTGGCATTCAAAGACAAACCTCTTTTAAAATCACTATTGTCCGAATTAGGGCCAGAAAAAATAGTAATTTCTGTTGATCATAAAGATGGAGAAATTGTAATTCATGGCTGGCAAAAAGGGACTGGAGTTAAATTAATTCCATCAATCAAAGAGTTTCTTGCATTGGGATTCACGGAATTCTTGTTAACTAATGTCAGTCGTGATGGCACATTAGAAGGCCCTGATTTAGAATTTCTAGAACAAGCATGTAATTTACCAAATACAAACATCATTGCAAGCGGAGGAATCTCAAACATTAATGATATTGCAGATGTAAAAGGAAAAAATGCGTTTGGAGTAATCCTTGGAAAAGCACTATATGAGAAAAAAATTTCAATTGAGGAGGCAAAAAAATTATCATGACATTAACAAAAAGAATCATTCCTTGCTTGGATGTAAAAAATGGCAGAGTTGTTAAAGGATTGAATTTTGAATCAATTAAAGATGCAGGAGATCCTGTGGAATTGGCAGAAAAATACAGTAATGAAGGTGCAGATGAACTTGTATTTTTGGACATTACTGCATCTGATGAACAACGAAAGACAATCAAAGAGTTGGTTAGAAATGTTGCATCAGTAATTGATATTCCATTTACTGTGGGTGGAGGAGTAAAATCTCTGGAAGATGCAAGAAATATCTTACTTAATGGAGCTGACAAGGTTGGCATCAACACTGGCGCAATAAAAAATCCCAAAGTCATTACAGAACTAATGGAGTTGTTTGGACGTCAGTGTGTTGTAGTGGCAATTGATGCTAAAAGAAATTACACTCTTGATAATTCAAAAAATATTTTTTCTGAAAATGGTAAGCAATTTTGGTTTGAAGTTTTCATTTATGGCGGTAAAGAGGGAACTGGAATTGATGTAATTGAATGGGCAAAAGACGCAGAAAAATTAGGCGCTGGCGAGATTCTTCTGACTAGTATTGATAAAGATGGAACTAAAGATGGATATGATATTTTACTAACTAGCAAAGTCGTAGATTCTGTTTCTATTCCTGTAATTGCTTCAGGCGGATGTGGCAAGCCGGATGATATGATTGAAGTTTTCAAAGAATCAAACGTAGATGCAGCCCTTGCTGCTTCAATTTTTCACTATGACACACATGGGGTTAATGGCGTAAAATCACATTTGAAAGAAAAATCAATTCCTGTAAGATTATAATACTGATTTTTGTTTTATTTAATATGGAAAAAACTATTGATGATATAGACTTTGAAAAAAGCGGTGGTCTTGTACCTGTAATTGTTCAGGATGCAAATACAAAAGATGTTTTAACATTAGCATATGCAAATAAAGAATCTCTAGAACTTGCCAAAAAATCTGGAAATTCCTGGTTTTGGAGTCGTTCTAGAAGTAAACTTTGGATGAAAGGAGAAGAATCAGGTAACACACAAAAAATTAAAGAGATTCTAGTTGATTGTGATTCTGATGCAATAATTTACTTAGTTGAACCATCAGGACCTGCTTGTCATTTGGGTGATAAAGTTTGTTTTCATAACACTTTGGAATAATCAATCAACAGACTGGTTGAAAATCATCTTCATCACCTGGAAGAATATCTTTGGTTATCTTAAATTCCAAATTTGGATAATTCGTTCCCTTGAATACAACTTTCCAATCTCCAATAAAATCTTCTGGAACACAATATTTTTGAGCTTTTGAAAGCTGTGGCTGTAGGTAATAATTGAATGATGGTTTATTTGAACCGTCAAATGGTATGCTTAAATAATTTTCATAATGCGTACTGTTTAATGGTCTTAAAAATAACACCTGTCCAATTTCATCCAATCCTAATCCTCCGATTCTAAGAAAAATTTTTTCTCCTAAAAGATACTCACTTCGATCAATCTGAAATGGTCCTGATGTGATCCATTCTCTATCTTTTGGGGAATATTCATTTTCTAATTTTTTTTTTTCAATATTTTCTAATTTTTCTTGAATTTCTGGAGATATCTCTGATGCGGGATCTAATTCTTTATTCAGAGTATCTTCAACTTCCATTATATCCGATTTTTGATTTGTTATTCCAATGAATCCAATTATTATTATAACAATTCCTATGATAATTGGAATTATGATTTTATTATTCATAAAGACAATCTTTTGAAAATATCTAAAAACCTTCCTCATAATAGCAAATTTTCTAAAATCTTTCTTTTCCTCTTTTTCCCCTTATGTTCACTATTATTTACTATATTTTTTAATGATTAAATTAAGTAATGCTTAACTTGATATTAGGATTTTTTATCTATATTATCAAAGGTGATAATGATCTTGACTAGAACCTCACTGCAATGCAGAGAATGCAAAAAAGAATATGATACTGCTTTCAAGTATATCTGCGATGAGTGTTTTGGTCCATTAGATGTAAAATATAATTTCCCTACAATCACAAAAGACACTTTTGCAAATCGTGAACATACCTACTGGAGATATTTTGAGTTATTACCAATCGAGCAAAAATCAAACATTGTAAGTATTGGTGCTGGAATGACTCCCTTAATCAAGGCTGATAACCTTGGGAAAAAATTAGGATTAAACAACCTTTACATAAAAAATGACTCTGTAAACCCGACGTTTTCATTTAAAGACAGACCTGCTGGAGTTGCAATTTCTAAAGCAAAAGAATTTGGATTAGCTGCAGTAGGTTGTGCATCAACTGGTAATTTGGCATCTGCAACTGCAGCACATGCAGCTAGAGCTGGATTACCTTGTCATGTATTTGCACCAAGTAATATTGAAATGGCAAAAATTGCTCAGGCTTTATCGTATGGCGCAAACTATATTGCAGTTGATGGAACTTATGATGATGCAAATACAATAGCTGCTCAAATCGGTGACAGCAAAGGTATAGGTATAGTAAATATTAACATGCGTTCACATTATGTGGAAGGCTCTAAGACATTTTCATTTGAAGTTGCAGAACAACTTGGTTGGCAAGTTCCTGATCAATTAATAGTCCCAGTAGGAAGCGGTGCAATGCTTAATGCTATTTGTAAAGGATTTGAGGAAATGCAAACAGTTTCACTTCTTGATGATGTTTCTAATATGCATATGATTGCAGCACAACCACATGGATGTGCACCAATAGTTGATGCATTTAAGAAAAATAACAAAGAAGTAATTCCAGTTGAACATCCTGATACTGTTGCAAAAAGTTTGGCAATAGGTGATCCTGGAGATGGCAGATATGTTCTCAAACGTTTACAACAATACAATGGATATGCAGAAGAATGCACCAACAAAGAAATTCTTGATGCAATTTTGCTACTTGCCCAAACTGAAGGAATATTCACCGAACCAGCTGGTGGAGTTTCAATATCCGTACTCCAAAAAATGGTTGAACAAGGAAAGATTGATGCAAATGACAAAGTAGTATGCTATGTTACTGGCAATGGTTTGAAAGCAACAGAATCTATCATGACTGTTTTAAAAAAACCTACAGTAATGAAGGCAGATGTAGGGGAAATATCGGCGGTAGTAAACTAATGCCTAATATCACATTTACAATTCCATCTGTACTCAATCAAAGCGGTGGGGAAAAAAAGACCGAAATTTCAGCTGATTCTTTGACTGATGCATTCACAAAAATTTCTGAATTGATGGGTGATGATTTTAAACGTAGAGTTCTTGAAGGTGATGGTACTCCTCGTTCACTGATTAACATTTACATCAATGGAAAGAACGCAAAATTTTCTGATGGGATGAAAACTGTTCTAAAAGATGGTGATGAAGTTTACATCTTGCCTGCAGTAGCTGGCGGCTCTGAAGAACTATCATCAAAAGAATTGGATAAATTTTCAAGACAAGTAATGTTGGAAGAAATTGGATATGGTGGACAATTAAAATTAAAAAATGCAAAAGTTTGTGTTGTAGGAACTGGTGGTTTAGGACATCCAATAATTTCTAGATTAGCTACAATGGGAGTTGGAACTATACGTATCGTTGATAGAGATGTAATAGAACTATCTAATCTACATAGGCAAATGATGTTTGATGAAGATGATGTTGGTCAAGTCAAAGTTGAAGTCGCTGCTAAAAAATTACAAAAACTAAATCCTGATTGTAAAATTGAAGCACTTGCTATATCTGTAAATGATTATACTGCACTTGAAGTTGTTGAAGGATGTGATGTTGTAATTGATGCACTTGATAGTGTCAATGCAAGATACGCATTAAATAAAGCGTGTATAAAATTTGAGGTTCCTTTTGTTACAGGAGCTGCCGTTGGAACATCTGGACAAGTATTTACTGTTTTACCTAAAAAATCTGCATGTTATTTTTGCATGTTCCCTGAATTAGATGAAAATACAATGCCAACATGTAGTATCGAAGGTGTTCATCCGCCAATACTTTCTATTGTTGGTGCAATTGAAGTTGCCGAAGCAGTTAAAGTAATTCTCGGTAAAAATCCTAATCTTTCTCAAAGAATTTTACACATTGATTTAGAAAATTTGGACTTTAATTTCACTAGAACGTTTCGAGCTGAGGAATGTCCAATATGTGGAACCGGTAAACTTGAAGTTGTACAAAAAGAAGAATTAATTTTAGAAGAACTGTGTGGACGTAATCGTGGTAAGCGAACTTATTCTATCACTCCAACTGAAACATTTGATCTTGATGTAAATGGTGTTACTGCAATTGGAAAACAAAAAGGATTCACAATTGATAATCAGGGGGACTTGGGATTATCTTTGAGAACTAATGAATTATCTGTAAGCTTTATGAAAAAAGGATCTGCTGTTGTGGTAGGCCCAAAAGATGAATCTGATGCCATCTCTTTGTACAAAAGTCTGTTAGGTAAAGAGATAAAGGCATAAAATAGTCTGTAAAAATTACATAAATTATAGGTAAAATATAAAAAATATACGGATCAAATTAGATTTCATGGGATAAAGCACAATTTTTGTAACGAAATAATCTAGTATTTTTATTAATTTCTCAAATTTAATAAAAAAATTACAAAAAACACGTTAATTGTGGACAATTCGTCCATTAGCCTTTTATACTAATTTTTACGAAATAAACCAATAACATGAATAACGAAATAGGACGTAAAATAACTAGTCTTACATTAATGACAATTATGTTAGCAGGTGGAATGACAATTGCAGCTCCAGGCTTTATGCCAGCAGCATTTGCCGCCAACGCTAACCTATTTGTTTCCGCAGAAAACTCACAGTTTGATAACTATATGTCAGGACCTCAAGTAATTGAGGTCGTCGTAATCGATAGTGATATTGACGATACTAATGAGGGAAAAGGTGAGCCAGACGTTACAGTAAACGGTAAGATCCTGAGAATGGTTCAAGCCGTAGATGGTAACTGGTATGGCTACTTTGCAGACAGAGACATGGCCCAAAAAGCCGATGCTACATCAACCATCGACGGTACAGGCTTAGACTTTGGTTCATTTTGTAGTGCAGCAACAGCTTCTAGAGTTCTTGGTATTACATTGACAGATACTTCTGGTGTCGCAATCGCTAATGCAACAAGAGCAGATGGTGACGATGAAGATGGTAACGCAGACGGTGGTCCAATCACTGCCGCTTGTGCAGGTGCCTCATCAGCTGGTTCCGGTGGAACAACCGCAACCATTGAAAATCACGTTGTCAGAGAAGCAAAAGCAGTAAATAAAATGACAGGAGTTACTGGTGGCAGTGTTGGCCAAATTGGCTTAAACACTACTGCAGGTACAGCAACCCCTGACTGGCCTTTCATTCAACTCTATACATTAAACCCAACTGGTAATGTTGTCGTACAGTATAACAAAGGTGGTGGTGCACAATCAACCACATTAACTTTTGATACTGTTGATCAATTTGCAAGTTTAAGTTTAGATAGAGTAGTATATCCACAAGGTGCACAAGTTCACGTAACAGTGACAGACCCTTGGCTTAATATCGACCCAACAGATGAAGACTCATGGACATGGACAACACTAGCATCTAACAGTACTGGATACTACCAAGTATTCGACGAAAATGGCAATGCTGATAACGACGTAGTCGTTGCAGCAAACGATATTGTCAGTGTTAAATCTAGTTTGATGTGTGAAGATAACTGTACTTTATTACTAAATGCTGATACCCAATCAACTGGTTCCGCTATCGTTACCTTAAATGATAACGAAGATGTAGCTATGACAAGTACTGGTTCAACTAACAGCCTTTCAGCTGCTAGTCAACCAATTACTGTTACAGAACAAGGACCAAACACTGGTGTCTTCGGTACTTATGATGAATCAGATACATCTATCGTACAAGTTGTAACCGATGCTCCAAGAGGTAAATCTGCAACAATTGATTACAATGAGAGTCCAGCAACAATCCTTGTCGGAAACTCCTTTGCTACAATTGACATGATAGCAACTGATGATGAATGGAACTCTGGTGAAGAGATCCAAGTCATATTAGTTGATGGTGATGCCAATAAAAACAGCAGAGCAGATGAAGACCTTGATTTGAATGTTAATGGAACAACATTAATCCCATCATTGAAAACAGGAGATCCATTCACCCTAGGTGATGGTTCAAGTGTTACAGCAATGATGTTCGATCTTAGAGCTGCTGGTAATTTCATACCAAGTGCTTCTAATGTCGGTGTTGCTCAAGAAACATATGCTTTAGGTGCAGATAACAGAACAAGTGCCAACTTCTTAGTCGATAGTTTCTCTCAAAGAGGTATTTTCGCAAATTCAACAAGTAGTGCATCAACATTTAATGCAACTATTATTGATTTGAATACTGATATTGATGAACTGAAAAAATCTATTGGCGATACCAGAAGTGTTGCAACTGACCGTTTACATGGATTTAATTTCCTTAACATAGACGTCAGAAGCATTACTACTGGATTAGTAGATGTATACTTGGTCAATAACACCCTTACAACAACAACTATCAGTACAGGTAGTAACTTCCTCATCCAAATAGCAAACGATGTTAAAGCACAATCTTTGACAAATATTAACAGTACAGCAATTAATACTGTCTTATTTGACGAGCAAACTGCTGGAACAGCAATAAGCTTGTTGGTTGTAGCAAATAGTACTACCACTGATGATGTTGGTTCTGACCCATTTGTAATTGACTTCTTCTCATTTGGATTCAAAAATGATGGTTTGGAAGCTGACACAAGAGTCGCTAACCAAATTATCAGATTGGAATTAGAAGAGAGTAGTGACAACTCAAGTACCTTTGAAGGTTCACTTGAATATGTCATGATCAATCAACTAAACATACTTGATGTAAATACCTATTCAGATCTATCACCAATTGCCAATGATCCAACTTTCATTGTAATTGAAGATTTAACTGATGAAGACTCTCCAAGAGTTAATTACTTTGACCTTGGTGCAGATGGTGTTTCAACACAAATAGCTGATCAAGAAGAAGCACCAAGTCACTCTGGTGTTGTATCATTCGATTCAAACAGTTACAAAAATGCTGACACAGTTACAATTACACTTGAAGACTTAGATCTTAACGTAGACTCTGATCTTATTGAAATCTATACAACAGTCACACTTACAGGAGATGCAAACCGTGATACAGTAGGTTCTGCAGCTGCCCCAACAGGCACCTCAATCACACTGTCAAACGGTGATCAACTCGGTAGACTGTTAGATGTCACATTTGATGATCAAATATGGACCACCCCTACCGTCACAGCATGTGCTACATCATTAAGTAACGCAGGCGTAACAGATACTGGACTTGGTGCAACTGGATTTACTCTAGTTGAAACTGGACCAGAATCTGGTGTCTTTGTAGGTGATTTCCAAATTCCAAATGCATGGTGTAGATCTGGTGCAACTGCATCAGAATCTGTAACCGGTCTCGATATTGAAGTCAACTATGTTGATTTCAGAGATGCATCTGGTGAGGTCATTGAAGTTGGCGACTCCGCAGGAGTTCGTGCCAACACAGGATCAGTTAGTCTAGACAGAACAGTTTACCCAGTACCATTTGGTGTAGAGTCAGACTTTACAGCAGATAGTACAAATGAAACACCAAAAGGTAGAGCATTATTCCCAATACATCAAACAGGAATGAATACAGCAGACACATCACGTTCTGCTCAAGGTCTACAAACTGGTGAATTCATTTCAGGTGGTAATCTAATTGTTCACGTTAGAGTTAACGATCCAGACTTCGATATATCTGCAAGTGGTGAAGATACCATTAGTACAAACAGCACAGATAACAGAGGACCTGTAAAGATCTCCGTAATAAGAGGCTCTTCTTCAGTAATTCTCGGTTATGCTGGCGGTGATGCTGCCCTAAAAGGCACTATTGATACTGATGGTACAAACACCGAGTCAACAAGAGCATTCGGTCCAATGACTGAAATTGCTCCTGACGCAGGAATATTTGAATCTGACATCGTAATAAGGTATACTGATGGCCCAGCAAGTACTACATGCCCAAGTACAACAGATACATGGACAAACATACTTGATGCCTCAGGAAACTTAGAAACAGACAGATTTGACAAAGCCGCAACAACTGGTGATTATTGTATCTTACAAGGAGATATTCTCCAAGTAGAATACACTGATCCAGCTGATGCATCAGGTGATGTCAACACTGTTACTGACTCTGCTACCTTTGACCTAAGAAACGGTGTACTGCAATCCGACAAATCAGTTTACATTATTGGATCTGACATGATCTTAACCCTCATTGAACCAGACTTAGATTTGGACAATGATCAGGCTGAGACATATGATTTGGACTTAATTGAATGGGACTCTGACGCTGCCACTATCACCATGGGTGATGCTGACGGCCAAGGAACCGCATTTGACCCAGAACCACTAAACTTTAGAGAAACAGGTGATAGCACTGGAATCTTCCAGATTGTTGTCGAAATTCCTCAAAGTTTAGATGGTGATAACTTAGAAAGAGGAGAAGAAATTGTCCTCGAGTATACAGATTGGGGTCCATCAGGTGCTGATTATGTAGGCAATGAAGATGAAGATGTCAACTTGACAATCTTTACTTCTAACTTCGGTGCAACTGTCGAACTTGACCAAAAAGTATACACATGGACTGATAAAGTCTACATTACCATTGTTGCTCCAGATCACAACTTTGACGGTGATTTAATCGATGAAATTGGAAACACTAGTTCAGACCCAATAAAGGTCTCTACCAGAGGATTCAATATCGATGAATACAAACTCGTCGAAACTGGAACTGATACAGGCATCTTTACTGGTGAGGTTATCCTTACTGGATTCACACACGATGCTAATGGTGACGGTTCTAATGATAAAACATTAGGATCTGCAACCGGTTCAGGCCCAACTGATGGTAAACTTCCAACTGACGATGATGACGGACTTACAGTCTCCTTTGAATTCTCAGAGGATGAAACTATAGTTGGTTCATCATTAATTAGATGGAATATTGGTGAGGTACAATGGTTAGAAGCAAGCTACCCAGCTAGCGGAACAGGTGTTGTAAGAGTAATTGATCCAGACATGAACTTAGATCCAGAAGCAGTCGACAACTTCGATGTCGATGTGTGGTCTGACTCCGACGCCGGAGGTATTGACCTTACTGTAACTGAGACTAATGAGGCAACCGGAATTTTCGAGGGTACTGTGTTCTTCACAACTACTGACGAATCTTCTGGTCACAGACTCAGAGTCGCAGAAGGTGACACTGTCACCGCAGAATATGAGGACAATACACTACCAGATCCGTACACAACTGCAGATGAACTTGATATTACTGCCACTTCACTAATTGGCACTGTAGTACCACCTCTTGAGAGAGCACCAGCTGCTAACTTGAGAACCGTTGATGCATTCGGTAACAGTTTAGATACTGTCTCCGTTGACCAACAGGTACAAATCAGCGCTGACTTAGCAAATGGTCAGGATAGAGAGCAACCATTCGCATACTTGGTACAGATTCAAGATGGTAACGGTGTTACAGTCTCACTAGCATGGATTACAGGTTCACTATCTGCTGGTCAATCATTCAGCCCGGCATTATCATGGATTCCAACACAAGCAGGAACTTATACAGCAACTGCATTTGTATGGGAATCAGTAGATAATCCAACGGCATTATCACCACCAGTCAGTACAACAGTAACTGTACAATAAGTAAGATAACTAGTTCTAATTACCCTTTTTTTCTTTTTTTTGAATCCTTCTTAACGAAAGTTATGCACAATTTTTTCACAAGTAATATCTAGGAGAAGATTGGCAATTAATTAAATTGAAATTTCAAATATTACTTTCTGTTTTTTTCCTGTTCTTCTTGATGAGCATCCCGAATTCATTTGCAGAACTTACATTATCTACAAACAGTAAGGTGTATTCTCCAGAACACACTCTGCAAGTCTACGGGAAAGGATTACCTGAAGAAAATTTGATCATACGAATTTTTGCTCCTGATGAATCAATTGCAAAATTTGATCAAATAACTACAAACGAAAATGGGTCTTTTAATTATGGATTATTAACTTGGCCTGAGCCTTCAACTAATTTTCCATACGGCACATACACTGTTGAGGCAATCAGTACAGAACAAAATGGCATATCTCAAAAAATTGATGTAAAATTTTCATCTACGACAGAACTACTTGATGTGCCTGTAGAAAGAAATGTAAACACTTTGGTTTTTGCTCCTGAGACTGCCGCAATAAATCAGCCAATCAGGGTGTTTGTTCAAACTACTAGCGACGGACTTTTGATAGGAAATGAACCTGCTGAATTATTAGGCACAACACATGTACATCTTCCTTCTGGAATATCTGTCACATTAACTAATTCATTTAAAACACTTCATCAAGGACTGTACTATGTTGATTATACACCCATAGAAGAAGGAACTCATGTATTTCATGTAGTTGCATTTAGTCAAGGAACAACATCTCATGGTTCGGCAGCTACAAATGTTCTAAGCCAAGATCTTGGAGGAATCTCAGAACAAATAATTAAACTAAATTCAATTTTAGATGAAACATCTAGTCAACTAGAGGTATTAAAATCAGAAATTAAAGGATTTGATACAACTCTGAAATATGCAAGTAGCCAAATCGATGAAAACATTGGAACTTTTGCATTGTCTGCAAAATCAATCAGTGAATCTTCTGCCCAACTTAACGCATTATTGTTACCAATCATTGCATCAGTAGGACTAATTGTAGCACTACAAATTGCAATTCTTGCTAGAAGAAGATAGTTATAATAAGATAAGATTAAAAAATTAATCATGCCCAAAGCGGCTATATTCTTTTCACTGTTGCTTTTTTCACCTATGATAACTAATTCACATGCATTTATTTCTGGTGACATGAATAATGTTGCTAACATTGAAGATAAACTGATTTTTGATTCTGAAATAATACAAGTAAATTCTGATTTTTTTGTTGAAAATAATTTTAAAAGATATTTAATTTTTGGAAACAGTCTAGAACAAAATGAATTTTTAAAATCCAATTCAATTTATGGAATCCAATCTGATAATGGATTCTTTTCTGTTTCTATTATGTCTGAAACTTTGGCATCTGATCTAGTTTCACGGGGGTATTATGTTATTGAAGATTTCAAATTGGATTTTCATTCTTCAGATGAAACTAAAGATGCATCTAGAATAGGTGATATTACAGGTTCAAATCTGGCTAAAACAAAATACAATTCAACAGGAAACGGCACTGTAATTGCTATTGTAGATACTGGAGTTGATTTTTCAAATCCTGATATACAACATTCCCTTGCAAGAGACAAGACTAATCATCCTATAATGCTAGACCCTGATGGACAAGGAATTGTATTAACAAATGCAACTTTTTTTGCATATATAGATAAAAATGAAATTATTCGAAATTATAGCAAGCCAATTCCATCACATATGACTTCTTCTGCATATGTTACACGTGATGGAGTATTCCTTGATATCTCTCAAGGCGGTAAAGGAAGTGACATACCGATATACAATTCATTTTTCCCCCAGGTAGGATCTTCAGTAGTTTTCAATGGTACGCTAACAAATGATATGAAAATTGGAGATGATAATAGAAATTATATCAAATCAAAAAGTGGAGTGTATCATCTTGGAGTGATATATCAAGGAGGATTAAGCGGTCCTTTGGCACGAATTCAGGTGGTGCCTGTTTTAGTTGTTGATTCTTTTACTGCAGGTGTGTATGATACAATTATTCCTGATCTGAGTACTTCTTGGGAGGACTATACAAGATTTGATTTGGAATCTGGAAAAAAGGCAAATTATGATTTTGATTTTACTGATGAGAAACCAATTGTGTTGGGAAGTGGAAAAGAGTTTCTTGTTTATGATTCAAATGGTGATGGAAAAAATGACTACAGTGCAGGAACACTTGGTGCGCAAGTACTTGATGTTTATAATGCAATTAGAAAAAATTCCACTGACATCCATGATACTCTAAATGCGATTAATGGAACTCTTTTACCTGCATTGGATTCTGATGGTGAATTCTTTGGTATAATGACTGATTTTATGGGACATGGAACATCTAGTGCAGCATCAATTGTTTCTCGCGGACAAGAAACTTATGACATTTACAAAAATTCAAAAAAATATTCTATCACTGGTGTAGCTCCTGATGCAAAGATTGTTCCAGTAAAGGCATTATGGTTTGGTGATACTGTCTATGGTTGGTTATGGTCAGCAGGATTTGAAAATAAAGATCACAACTGGGAATTTTCAGGAAAACCTAGAGTTGATATAATTTCTAATAGCTGGGGAGTCTCAAACTTTCCTAGTTTCAATGCTTCGCCTGGAATGGATATTCTATCATTGATCTTAAGTGTCTTGGCAACTCCTAATTCTTTAGATGATGATTATCATGGCGTTACAATAATTTCTAGTGCAGGAAATTCTGGTCATGGTTATGGGACAATTGGATTGCCAAACGCTTCACCGTTTGGAATATCTGTAGGAGCTACTACCAACAATGTATTTGTTGGATATGGTCCTTTCAAAGATCAACCACGCTTTGGAAACACAACTGTTCATTCTAATCATGTTGTTGATTTTTCAAGTAGAGGTCCTAGTTCTATCGGAGATCCGAAACCTGACATTATGAGTATTGGCGCTCATGGCTTTGTACCTTCAAATGTATTAAAAGTCAACAAAGATTCCAAAGACGAATCTTTTTCATTATTTGGAGGTACTAGCATGGCTGCCCCTCTTGTATCTGGAAGTGCTGCAATTCTAATCGAAGAAATGAAAAAACAATCAAAAGACTATGATTCTTTTCTGATCAAAAATATTTTAATGTCAACTGCAACTGATCTGCAAAATGATCCTTTCACTCAAGGTTCTGGATTGGCAAATACAGAATCTGCTTTAGATTATGTCAATGGTGAAAATGGAGTTTTCATAGTTTACAATGATGGTTCATTTAATAATATCAAAAAGATTCTTCAACCTGCAATTAAAAAGATCAACTCTACATCAATTGGATTTGAAAAATTCCAATTTCCTGCACATTCATTTCCTATGACAAGTTGGTTTGCAGGACAATTACTTCCTGGTGAAAGAAGTACTATTACTTTTACAGTTGAAAATCCTTCTGATGATCCTCTTACAATTAAAATAAAACCTCAAACTATATCATTAATGTCCAAAACACATCTTAACGGAACAACAATTGTACAACAACAAGATTCCATTTTAAACAAAACTGATACTTTTGCTCCTAACTATGTCAGATTATCTGAATTTGGTAATTCTACTGAACTTGTGACGTTTTTTGATGAAGATGATCCAATACCTGATGAATCTTCATTGATGATATTGAATGCAAATTTCAAATTTGATGATTTTATGAATAATACTTCAGATGTTTATGCTGATGATCTGAAAATTGCATCTCTCTATCTTTATGATTGGACTGATAACAATAATGACACAAAAATTACTAGCAACGAATTATCTATGATTAACAGAGCTGGTTCTTGGGGAACTGTTCAAGAACTTAGAGTTTCAGAACCTGATGAAAAGTTTGAAGGCGTTCCTCTAGTTGGAGTTTATCCTGTCCCTGCAAGATATTCTTATTGGCTTGGTGAAACAAAACAAAATTCGACTTCCATGGATTATACAATAACTGCAAGTTATTACGAAAAAGAAAAATGGTCTTTAATATGGCTAGAATCTGAAACAATTACTGTTCCTCCAAAAAAATCATCGACTATTGATATAACATTAGTTACTCCAAATGATTTCAAAACAGGTGTGTATCAAGGGTTTTTGACTTTTGAAAGTGATAGACATGTTGTAAATGCGCCTGTTTCTTTTGTAATTAAACAACCTGTTATGGAAAATGATTCAACAATTTTGATTAAAGGTATGCAAAGTGATGATGTACTTTATGGAAACGGGTTCACTAAAGGTGCATTTGACATGGCTAATCGTTACATGGCTGGTGATTGGAGACAATATTATTTTGACATTCAAAATGAATCAATTAATTCTGCAGCAATAGAACTTTCCTGGATTGATGATGACACAAATCTCTCTGTATTTGTGATTGATCCTTCTGGACAAATTGTACAAACAAATGTTCCATCTGGTGTATTTGGACATTTTCTTGGATGGGCTTCACTTGATTGGCTTGGTAATTCTATCTTTAGTCAAGGAGGTGGATTTTTTCCAGTAAAAAATAAAGATGAAACATCAACAGTTCTTTATGTTCCAATTAATCAAACAGGAACATATACGCTGTTGGCACATTCGACTTTGTTTGGTGGTTCATCAACTACTGAGCCAATTACACTTGTAGCTAAATTCTCAAACATTTCTACTGAAATGATTTTGGAAAATGAACTACAAGATATAGAATCCGAATTTATTCCAGCTTCAAATGCTTCTGAAGTAAAACCTGAAACCATAACTATTGAAAAAGACCCTGATACCATTTCTGAACCTCCGTTTAGTCTTGGAATTGGAATTGGAATAATCATTGGAATTGCGATCGGAATTGTTGTGATTTTCATCCTTAGACAAAAACCTCCTAAATGACTGAACAAGGTTTATAAGCAATTTGCCGAGTACGAGAGCTGAATGTCGGAACTGGGGACAAAAAAGTCTGGATTATCCAGAAGAGACTTTCTAAAATTAATGGGAGCTGCAGGCACTGGATTAGCTTTCGCTCCATTTGTCCCGTTTGGCAATTACATGCCAAACCCTAATCAGGCATCTCTTGAAAGAGTGCCAGTAATTTTGCCTGATGGCACTCAAGCTAATATCAACACTTATCCTATTAATCATGCAGAAGTTATTACCTATCCTGCAACAGGAGATGCTGCACTTGATGCAGAAGCATTTCGTAAATGGCAATTCATTAGACTTCCTGAAGAATTAGGTGGAGGAAAAAATGACGTTTCTTCTTTACGGGCTTATAGTATGATTTGTTTGCATCTTTGGTGTTTGTGGAAGTATTGGCCTGATGATGGAAGAAAGAGAGGTGAATGTCCATGTCATGGAAGTATGTATGATCCAATGACTGGAACTGCATTTGTTGGTCCTGCATCTGTACAAGCCGCACCATCAAATACATTGCCTAAATTAACATTAGATATTGATTCAGATGGTCTTGTGTTTATCTTACCACCAAAGTTTAATGCAAATGATAATGGAGTAATTGGATATGGCCGTTTCGCTTGAAAGAAGAACTGGGGTTGTAGCATTCCTTTATTGGTTATGGGATGGAGTAGACAGAACAATCTTTACAGCAATTAAATTTTCATTTCCTGCAAGATTTGTCAGTCCGTTTGGATTCTTGGGAATGCTCACATTCATCGTATTCATAATTCTTGGTGTTTCTGGTGCATTACTGATGTTTTACTATCAGCCAATTCTAGATAGAGCTTGGGACAGTGTTGCATTCATTAATGATGAAGTCCCATTTGGATTCCACATTAGAAATATTCACTATCATGGTTCAAACGCTATGGTGCTATTAGCTGTTCTTCACATGTATTACCAATACTTTAGTGGAAGATACAAAATTAGAAATGAAGTTTTATGGATGACTGGTGTTATTCTTGGTACTGTTACTATTCTTGAAGCATTTACAGGATATGATGTTATTTTCAGTGAACGGGCAGAACTTGCCATTAGTATTGCAGCGTCGTTGACAACATCTATTCCAGTTGTTGGACCGACTATCCGTGATGCGGCGCTGGGTAGTGGGTTCTCAGACTTTGTGTTAAGGTTCTATGCTCAACATGTTTTCTTGTTGCCTATAGTCATGTTGGGATTAATGGCTGTACATTTCCCAAGATTCCTGGTCTTTGATGTGCCAATGGTAATGGCAATAGGTGGTGCTATTTTGATTACAGGTGGTGTATTCCCAATTGATATGGGTTTCAAGTTCGAACCCACAGTCCCTCCAGGTGTCACAGTTCCTGAATGGTATCTTACTGGAATCTATGCATTCATGAGGACGCAATATGACAAGTTTGTTACAGGCTTGCTATGGCCATTACTATTCATTATATCGTTTGTGTTAATTCCATTTATCGATAGATACAAGAAGTTCTCATGGAGAGATAGACCAATTATTACTGCATTTGGAATTACCAGTCTTGCTCAAATCATGGTTACGACATACTGGGGATTCTACATTTCACCCGATATTTCAATTCCATTAGTTGAACGTTTGGTAATTGATCCGATATTCTTCTATTCAACGATGATCTTGTTGGTACCGCTAGGATTTGGATTTACGTACATGATGATCAAATTAGCAAATGAAGCTGAACGAAAATCAAAACTTGCAAAAAGCAATGGTCCGCAAAAAGTAGCTACTATCAACCTTTCAGAAAAATGGATTAGCTGGCTACTGGTTGCACTTTTGGCATTCCAAGTATTCTTAAACATTGCAGCTTACAATGCAGCATTAACTGGAATGAAGAATGTTTCATTGTTCTTTGTAGGAATTATACTGCTAGTGTTTGCTGCATTCTTCCATGTTTACAGATATGCAATGAGCCAAGAAAAGAATGCCCCTCCACCTGCACCAATACCTGTGGTAGATGAGAAACCAAAACTTGCAGAACCTGAAACCTCTGAAGAATCAAGTAAACTTTCTGAGGGTGGAGCAACATCTAACACAAAACCTGAAGCAAAAGAATTGGCACCTGAAGTATCTGTACCAAAAACTAAGGCAGATCTGGGAGTAAACGCAAATAACAATTCAAATATCGGCTCTAACGATCTTGATGGAGTGAAAAAATTATGAGCACACCAACATCAAGCCATGCATATGGAATCGGTATGATTGCATTAATTATTGGCATGTCTGCCTCTATTGTATTTTACACTTCATTTTATCTTCCTGAATCTATGGCAAAACCATCTGTCTCTGATCATATTTTACATCCAGAAGAAGAATTCTTCATTATTGAAATTGTCCCAGGTGCAGTAATTGAGGGTAATGATAACTATGTTCCAAACAAACCAACTGTATTGCTGACCTTTACAAATAATGTAAAATGGATAAATTATGATGATACTGCTCATACTGTTACCCCTGATCACCGTCATGCCGATGGTTATAGCGGGGACTTTGGCTCAGAAGGAGTTTTAAAACCTGGAGATGAGTATGAATTTCTATTTACTGAACCTCAAGAAGTACATTACCATTGTCAACCCCATCCATGGATGACTGGTTCAATTATAGTAGAAAAGAGTAGATTCTAGATAGAATATTTTGCAAAAATTATTTTACTTTCAATTTCTTTATGTTGCTCAATAATTGACACTCTGAATTTAATTTCATGTTCTTGTTTTGGTTCAAAATTAATGATTGCTGAAAATTCTGCTTTATGTTCTGGCATGACATCTTTGTTGATAAATAATCTGGAAACATTCTGAGAAATTTTTTTTCCATTGTATGACTTGTAAATAATATGTTCATTTGAATCCAAAATTGTTGTATTTACAACAACACCATCGTATCTTCCTGGATATGCAACTGATATTGTTCCTTTAATTTCTGAATTTGGATGAATATCTGTTGAATTTAGTTCAAATTCTAAATCTTTCACAAAAGCCTTGCTTCTAATCTGAATAATAATTTTGTTAAGCGGGCCCAAAGGGCTTCGATCCCTTGACCATCGGATTAGAAGTCCGGCACTCTATCCATGCTGAGCTATGGGCCCAAAAATCTAGCAATTAATTACCATTTTAAGGGTTTACAGCCACTTCTTTTGGTAGTTTTCTCTTTCCATCTTGAAGAGAAATTGCTGCGCATATCCAGCAAATGGACCAAAATATTCAACAATTTTTTCATGAAGGATTTCGTATTGTTTTTCTGTAATTGTTTTAGTTTCAAGTTGAAATTTATCTGAATAATATTTTTCTAGAATTCTGATCATCCATCTATCTAATGGAAATGACTCTAACTTGTTTAATGAAAATAACATGATGCAATCTGCAACTTTGTTTCCTACTCCTGGAATTTTACAAATTTCTTTTTTGGTTTCTTGATAATTACATTTTTTCAAGTTTTCAAAATTGATTTCTTTCAACATTACTCTGTTTGCTGCCTCTTTGATAAAATTAGCACGATATCCTACACCGCAACTTTTAATTTCATTTATTGATGCCTTTGCAAGGTTTTCCGGTTTGGGAAATAAAAAAAATTCTTGATTCTCAAATTCTGTTTTAATGCCAAACTTTGTTGATAAATTCTCTAAACTGCTTTTGATTTTTTGAATATTGGAGTTTGATGATACAATAAATGAAATTAAACATTGAAATGGATCTTGCTCGAATATTCGCAATCCTGGATACTGCTTTACAGCATTTTTTGTAATGGGATCTCTTGAAATTGATTTGATAATTTCTTTGATATTGTCTTTTTTTCGAAAAAAATCTGTCTTGATATTTTTATATGATTTTATTTTGCCGGAATCAGTTATTTTTAGAATGTCTTGACCATTTACGCCATACCAGTTTGAGTTATTTTTTTTCCAAAGAAATACTTGGCCGCTATTTATTGAGTTATCTACATCTACTATACAATTATTTTGCATCTTAAACAGTGATTTCTTCATTAACTGCTGGAGAAAATGCTTCTAAACCAAATTGTTCATGAATTTCTTTGGCAAACATATCGCATGATTCAGCGTCTCCGTGAACAGTACATACCTTTGGATTACCTTTAATCTGCTTGATCATATCAAACAATTCTTTTCTATCTGCATGTCCTGAAAACTGAAATTGTTTTACTTCTGCTTTAACAGCAAGATCTTTGCCTCTAGTTGATACCATTCCTGTATCAAGTAACTTTCTTCCAGGTGTGCCTTC
Organism: Candidatus Nitrosopumilus sp. bin_6a; assembly: GCF_054095695.1. Taxonomy (NCBI): domain Archaea; kingdom Thermoproteati; phylum Nitrososphaerota; class Nitrososphaeria; order Nitrosopumilales; family Nitrosopumilaceae; genus Nitrosopumilus; species Candidatus Nitrosopumilus sp. bin_6a. The sequence continues at coordinate 42,131 of NZ_JBSWSR010000009.1, read as the reverse complement.
GCCTTGATAAGACACTAGAGCGATGCCATTTTTACTGTCAAAAGATAACTGCTGTAAATAATACACTGCATTTCCTCCAACTAGCATTCCAGCTGGTGATATCACAACACATGGTTCTTCCATGGCACGTTTTCTTTCTGCGTGTTCTCTGATGGATGTTGCATGCTTTATGGCATCCGAAAATACTTGTGGATCCCTTAGGTAATCTGGATGTTTGAACATTATCTCGTTTACTTTTAATGCCATTCCATCCATGATGATCTTATGTTTAAAATTTGAACTTCTCAAGATGCATGCAATTTCTTGAGAGCGTTCAACTGAGAATGAGGGGATGAATAATGTTCCTTTTCTATCCATTACTTCATTTGCAAATTCTATCAATTCCGCTTCTGATTCTTTCCTAGGTTTTTGTTCAGTCTTAGCATATGTGCTCTCAGTAATTAGTAAATCAATTTCCCCTACGTCTAAATCCATTTCTTTAAGCATTCTAGAACCATGAGTTTTAATGTCTCCTGTATAGAAAAGACGCTTTTTCTCTGATTCTACAAGTACTGTACTTCCACCAATCACATGTCCTGATTCTCTTAATTCAAAAGTTGCATTTCCTTTAGTAACTTTTTGTCTAAATCCGATTTCTTTGGCATTTTTCATCATGTTGTTTACTTCTGGCAGATCAAATGGATGGGAATTTTTCTCAATTTTTAGCATGTCTTCAATTAATAACTTTGAAAGATCAAATGTTGGCGGAGTAGCATAAACATCAGTATTCCCACTTACAAAAAGAGATGGAACATTACCTGAATGGTCTAGATGAGCATGAGTGATGATGATGGCATCCAAATCTTTTGGTTTTACGTGGAGTGGATATTGAGGAGGACTGCCTCTGCGTCCAAACATTACGCCATAATCTAGTAATAGTTTTGTTCCATTACAATCTACCAAGAATCCTGATCTACCTACTTCATTTGCCGCACCCAGAACTTTGACTTTCAAGAATTAAAATGAAATTCTATCTACGTTAAAACCTTCGTAGGGGCGATCCGATCATTGTGCCTATCATGGAATCTACAAAAGCTTTAATTAGTGTAAGCTAAGATTCGATCCTCATGGGAAGAAGCTTCCAAGAATGGTTAGGACAACAAGATCAAGCCGTCGTCGCTAAAACACGTGCAGGTGACGAAGCAAACAAACCACTCCTAAACCAAATTAACTGGATTTGGGTTAACAATCTGATGAATCAGAAAGCAGACCTTAATCCATCTTCAGCAGAACTACTTGACTGGGTTACTTCTGGTCAAATAGATGCAATGAGAAAATAAACGTGTACAACACGTTATCTTTTTGTTTTTTAAATTTTTTAATCTAGATTCTGCGCACGTATTTTGACTCGATCATTTTCATAACAGGGTTATGAATTTCAATCATGGTTTAAATAGTCACCAATCAATTCTAATTTTGTAATGCCAATAGCAATACTTCCAGACATTGATGAACAAAGATGTATCGGATGTGCACTATGTGTAGAAATCTGTACAACTCTTGGTCCTGATGTCCTTAGAGTAAAACCTGTTGAAGGCTGGAAGAGAGGTAAAGCATTTGTCTTTTACCCAGAAAGATGTATTTCTGATGGTGCATGCATAGGTGTATGCCCAACAAAATCAATCTTTTGGATGAGACCAATGAATTACACAGCTGGACAACCAGTACCTCTTCACAAAAACGGTATCTTCATCAAAGGTTGGGCAGAAGACGCCGCTCTATAAGCAGCGTCTTTTAGCACATTCTTTTTTCTTATTTTTAATTATTCAAAAGATTTTTTCTTGATCTCTTTTGGTAAGGTCTTAACAAAATATTTGAGAAATTCATTTTCTTTATCATAGCTGATTTCTGAAAATTTATTGTTTGAAAAGAAATCATTCCATGTTTTTTCAAATGTGTGGAATTCCTCCGGTTTGAAATCTATTCTGGCTGTTTCATGATGTGCGGCTGGAAAAATATCTGAAATTTCAATTGGGATTAATCCTAAAATTGGATTGTATTGACATATTTGAAATGACTCAAAATCTTTGAGCCTCTTTTTTAATCCTGTATATTGATGAGAGAGATACCCTGGTTTTGAACTTGATTCTTTAATTATGATGATCTTCTTTTTCTTTGATTTGAATTTTCTAACAATTTTATGAAAAGATTGGACTTCCGGTCTATATTGATCCTCTTTACTAAACAAAAAAATTGCTTTTTCTTTGAATTTTGGAGTACCTAAACCAAGAAATTCATAATTTTCTGTCATCACTTCAATCATTTCAAATAATTTGGGATGAGCTCTTGCCTTTTTTATAACATATTCCCATAACCTCCCTTCATGAATTGCTTGTTTCACTTTGTCTACTTCAAGCTTGATTGCATACAAATTATGGATTGCCAATTGATTGATTTTTTCAGTTGCATCTAATTGAAGAAATTCTTTAGGGGTGTACTTTGAACATACTTCACAATTACATGGAAACACCTCGATATCTGACAAATATCGTGTACCGTCATCTGTGATGTATCTCAATTGCTTGGCATAAAGCATGTATGATGCTGAATCAAATGTGTCACATCCTAGGGCTATTGCAAATGGTATTGTCAAAGGGTGCCCTGCACCAAAAAGATGTAATGGAATTGAATGTGGCATCTGTTTTTTTGCAGCAACTATCATCTGTGCCAACAATCTATACTCATATGATTCCATGAATTCGACTGGGCTTCCCAAAGCGAGCATCTGAAAACCCATTTCCACCAAACTCTTTGTAGATTTACCAACTAGATCAAAGTGTTCTCCTCCTTGAATTGGACCAATCCAGATCTGACCGTTGTCTAATTTGTCATCAAGTGTTTCTTTTGAAACTTTTAGAGTATGTTTGACATAATCTTGTGCTTTTTTAATTGGCATTCCATATCCTGTTGGCTTGTCAAGTGGAATTGCAAAATCAGTCAAGATTCCTTTTTCAAAATTTGCCATGTCTGGTGGTAACACATCGACATCTCCGTATTCAAGAACTTGATATCCTCCTGAATCTGTCATGATTCCGCCATCAAAATCAATTATTTTATGAATTCCTTTTTCAACAGCCTCATCACCATAATTATTTTTTGTAATGTATGCATTAGTAATTACTAAATCAAAACCAATTTCTCGAATTTTTTTAGATGGAATTGTTTGTTTTACTGGATGAATTACTGGAACATATGCTGGAGTCTCAATTTTTCCATGATTGGTATACAAAGTACCAATCCTTCCCGCTAAATCAGTTTTAGAAATTTCAAACAAGTAACTACACAAATTCAAAGGCGTTATTTAATCAATCAACAAAAAATTTTCCCAAATCATTATTTTCTCTCATTAATTCAAGCCAATCTACTTGTTCATTCCCTTCATTTTGTGAAATTGCTAGCATTACCTGTTTTACTACTTCTGGAATGGATTTTCCTGTGACATTTACCTCAAACACTTTTTCTTGAAATTTAGCAATTGCATCATGCGCAATAATGCCTAGAATCTCACTACCTGTATTCTCTTTGCATTTTTTATCTGAATATTCTCTGTTTTTGTAAACTGACATTAAATCATAGGGGCTTCTTCTTAAAACAATCATGATTTTTATCTGATTTTTTCTTAAAACATATGGTGCCAAATGTCCTACAATGATATTTTTTTCAGAAATTTTTTGTTTTAGGATTTTTTCTAATTCTTCAACATCGATATCATTTACATCTTCATTTTTTTCAAATAATCCTGAATCTTTTGCAACTGTATTGATGTCTATTACAGGTAATTTTGTTTTCTTGGCAATTTCTTGTGTAATTGTGTGTTTTCCAACTCCTGGATTCCCTGTGATTACAATTGACATGCTTTGAAAGTCTAATTCGCAGATTAAATGATTTCTGCAATACTAATAAGTAGAATTGAGTTTTGCACAATATTGCAAATTGGTTTACTTGGAAAGGCAAATGTAGGAAAATCCACATTCTTTTCAGCGGCAACTGAAACTCCTGTAGCATCAGGAAACTTTCCCTTTACTACAATTGAACCAAATATTGGAGTGGCATATGTAAAAGCAGATTGTGCATGCAAACATTTTGGAATTAAACATGACAATGAATTATGTGTAAGTGGGACTAGATTTATTCCGGTGAAACTCATTGATGTTGCAGGATTAGTTCCTGGTGCACATGAAGGAAAAGGTTTAGGCAACCAATTCCTAGATGATGCAAGACAAGCTGAGGTTTTAATTCATGTTGTTGACATAGCAGGAACTACTGATATTCAAGGTCAACCTGTTCCAGCTGGAACACATGATCCGTTAGAAGACGTTGCTTTTGTTCAAGATGAATTTGATCAATGGTTTGCAGATATTTTGAAAAGAGAATGGGACAAGATAACTCGTGAAATAGATCAAAAACGAGCAAAGCTTACTGATGGTATTGCAAAAAGATTTTCTGGTTTGGGAATTAAAGATTTTCAAGTTCAAGAAATTCTCAAAAAATTAGGATTTGTGACAAAAAATCCAAAAGAATGGAATGATGATGACATTGAAATTTTTGTTAAAGAGTTAAGAAAAAGTACAAAACCCATGATCATAGCAGCAAACAAAGCAGATCTTTGTCATGATCTTGAAATCATTAAAAAAATCCCTGACATTGTTATTCCCTGTAGTGCTGAAACTGAATTACTTTTACGAAAGGCATCCAAAGCTGGAATTGTAAATTATTCTTCTGGCAATGAAGGTTTTACACTAGTTGAAGGAAAAGAAATTCCTCCACAACAACAAAAAGCACTTGAATTAGTAAAATCAGTTTTTTCAAAAATTCCTTCAACTGGAATTCAAAAAATATTAAACACTGCAGTTTTTGATTCTCTGAAATTTATTGTGGTTTACCCTGTTGAGGATGAAACAAAGCTTACCAACAAAGATGGAATCATACTACCTGATACAAAATTAGTTCCTCAAGATTCGACTGCAAAAGATCTAGCCGAATTAATTCATGCTGATATTGCAAAAGGATTTCTACATGCAATAGATTGTAAGACGAAACAAAGGATTAGCGGAGATCAAAAACTAAAAAATGGCGATGTTATCAAAATTGTATCAACATTAAGTCGTGGTTAGTATGTTAGGTCTTGGAATTGAAAGCACAGCTCATACATTTTCTTGTGCAATTATCGAAAAAACTGGAAAAAAAGGAAAAATTTTATCAGATATTAGAAAAATTTATCGTCCTGATGAGGGAGAAGGAATTCATCCTCGTGAGGCATCTCGTCATCACATTGAAAATAGTTCTCTAGTTTTATCTGATTGTCTTAAAGAGGCAAATATTTCAATTAAAGATCTGGACATTGTTTCATATGCTGCAGGTCCAGGATTAGGCCCATGTTTACGTGTGGGAGCAGTAGTTGCACGTTCATTAGCATCCTTTTACAAAATTCCGATATATCCTGTTAATCACGCAATTGGACATATTGAATTAGGGAAATTGTTAACTGGTGCAACTAACCCGTTGGTACTTTTGGTTTCAGGAGGCCATACTATGCTTTTGGCATTTCTAAATAAGCAATGGAGGGTGTTTGGTGAAACTTTGGATATTACTTTAGGTCAGTTGCTTGATCAGTTTGGTCGATCAATTGGATTTGCATCTCCATGTGGAAAAAATATTGAAGAATTAGCAAATTTATCTTCAAACTATGTGTTGTTGCCTTACTCTGTAAAAGGAAATGATGTATCTTTTTCTGGATTATTATCTGCAACTAAATCTGTTGCAACAAAAAACAAAGAAGATGCATGTTATTCTCTTCAAGAAACTGCATTTGCAATGATTAGTGAAGCAGTAGAGCGTGCCTTGTCATTTACAAGAAAAAAAGAATTGATGATAGTAGGAGGAGTTGCAGCAAACAAACGGCTATCTGCAATGCTAAAAGATGTGTGCAAAAGACATGGTTGTAAATTTTTTGTAGTGCCATTGCAATATGCAGGAGATTGTGGAAGTCAAATATGTTGGACTGGACTACTAGAATCTCAAGTTAAACAAGGCGTTGCATTAAAAGATACATTTGTAACTCAATCATGGCGATTAGATTCTGTTAAAGTAGATTATTGATTCTTATTTTCATCAATTGCTTGATCAATGCTTTTAACCCAACTTTTGGTATTAAAAACTCCAAACTTGAAAGTCTGTTCTCCCTTCTCTGTTTTTGCCACAAAACAGACTTTTTTCATTAACAATCCTTCTTTCCATGTTTTAATTACATTGTCTAATGAAATATCTAAAACAGTCTCTCCAAAATGTTTTGAAAAATCCATCACTCTTGCATTTGTTTTATCAAATGCCAATCTTTTGTTAGTTAATGTAAGAATTCCTGCACCTAGTTTATCTTCACTACAATCTTCTTGCTTGATTCTTTTTTCTCCTTTATCCATGATTAATTTTTATTGAATTCTTCTGGATATAATGTTAATGAAACTAGTCAAAAAAGGAGCCGAGGCAGATTTGTATCAAACTAAATGGCATGATTCTAATGCAATATTAAAAATTAGAAAAATCAAAAAGTATAGAAATCCTTCACTTGACTCAAAGATTCGTAAACAAAGAACAATTAAAGAATCACAAACATTATCTCTTGTTAAATCATATGGAATTCCTACACCGCTTGTTTATTTTGTAAATTTAGATGATGCTTCTATTATGCTGCAAGAAATTCCTGGAAAACCTGTTCATGATTTATCTGAATCAAAAATCATTGAATTATCAAAAGATATAGGAAAATTAGTTGGAATTTTACACAAAAATGGAATCATGCATGGGGATTTGACAACTTCGAATTTTATTTTATTTAAAAAAACTATATTTGTAATTGATTTTGGATTATCTCAAATCACAATAAAACCTGAGGACCATGCAGTTGATTTGAGATTAATTAAAGAGATTCTTAATAGTGCTCATGCAAGAATCATGCTTTCATCATGGAAAAATTTCCTTAATGGGTACAAATCAATAGTTGGTCAAGCATATTATTCCAAAATTACTAAACTTGTTTCAGATATTGAGAGTCGTGGTAGATATGCGCAAGTCGTTTGATCTTTTTTTTGTTTCTTCAAACAGTCACAAATATCATGAGGCAAAAAAAATTTTAGATTTGTTTGGAATCAGTTTGGGTTTTTTGAAATCTGATCTAAAAGAAATCCAATCAAATTCACTACATGAAATTGCACTTGCCAAAGCAAGAGATGCTTTTTCTAAATTCAAAAAACCTATTCTGATTGAAGATGATGGTTTATTCATTGATTCAATTGGAGGTTTTCCTGGTCCATACTCATCATATGTTTTCAAAACTATTGGAAATAAAGGAATTCTAGAACTCGTAAAAAATAATCGCAATGCAAAATTTATTTCACTCATAAGTTATTGTGATAAAAATTTTTTAGAGTCTTTTGATGGAAAACTAAATGGGAAAATTTCTAAATCTCAAAAAGGAAAAGGTTGGGGATATGATCCTATCTTCATTCCAAATAATTTAAAGAAAACATTTGCTGAACTTGAAAATAAAAATGAATTGTCTCATAGATACAAAGCATTAAAGAAATTTTCTAAATGGTATTTGAATAAGTAGGGATGTAACGATCAATAAATCGTTCATTATTTTGTAATATGGAGATTCTTGAAACAATACTTTCATCCATCACTGAAAACATTTTACTTTGATTTGCTATTCCTTCACTAAATTTCTTTACCTCTTCCATTTCTAACATGTTGGCATGCTCTAATCTGTTAGTTGAACGTCCAATATGCATATATGATTTAATTTCAATAAAATGTGGGCTTGCTTTTTCAAACATTTTTGTGAATAGTGAGATATTTTCTTTTTGATCATTATAGTCTCTAATCAAAGTAATTCTTAACACTGTTCGTGTATTCAAATCTTTTAACATGTCAAGTGTTCTATTCCACCTTTCCCAAGAGTCATTATATTTTGGCTTGTTAATTTTCATAAATGATTCATAATCTGCAGCATTTGTAGACAGATACAACTGTGTTGGTAATGCATTCTCATCTTGTAATTTTTGAATCATGTCTGGTTCTTGACCATTTGTTACAAGAAAAATTGATTTTGTTGCTTCAAGTGAATTAAGATACTTGATTAGTTCTGGAAGTTTTGGATACATTGTTGGTTCACCAGAAAGTGAAATTGCATAATGGCTAGGTAATAACGATTCATCTAATCTTTGTTTATCATTTCTTGAATCTCCATAATATCCATTGATTAATTTTTTTCTTTCAGCCATTAATTTTGTTAAAATTTCTTTAGGTTCTGCAACATGTTCTGGTTCCATTTTCATTGAATCATAAAATTCCATTGGCCTCCAACAATACACACATCTATTTTCACAATGCATTCCAGCTGGTGAAAATTCCATACATCTATGGGTTGAAATTCCATAAAACTTGTGTTTATAACAACTGCCCTCATGTTTGAATGATTTTTTTGTCCAATGGCAGAGTTCTACTGTAGAATGATCAGATACACCGTACTTTGCTTTTTTTAATTGATCAGATATTGCAGGCTTGATCTGAATTAAACGATCTTCTTCTTCAACTGTCTCTCCAGAACAACTCATCAGTTCAGATCGTGTTCTGGTTTACTTAAATTAATCGAGTTTTTTGTCTAACATGCAAACTTTTCTGAAATCTCTTGATTTTTTGATACATTCCAGAGTGAGGTTTAATAACTGGATCCTCGACGTATTTTTAGGCTTTGAAAAAAATACACTCTCTGTCATTCTTATTGCTACTTCTAGCTACATTGACTAGTATGCCAGTTAGCCCTGTTTTTGCTGCTGATGACTTGGATGATGATGGTGTTGATGATTCTTTAGATGCATGTCCTAATTTACAGGAAGATTATGAAGGAGCAGTTGATGGATGTCCTTCCAATTTTGTACCATGGTATGATGAGGATTATGATGGAATAGAGGATCATATTGATCAATGCCCTAATCTTAAAGAACATTACAATCAATTCCAAGATGAAGATGGTTGTCCTGATACTCTTCCAGGAACTGGACCCGGAGGTGCACCAGATTCTGATGGCGATGGATTTATTGATTTAGTTGATAATTGTCCAAACCAGCCAGAAACTTTCAACGGTGTTTTAGATAGAGACGGTTGTCCTGATACTTATGGTGCAGGTGATAGAGATTTGGATGGAGTTCCAGACTTTGCAGATGAATGTCCACTAAGTGCTGAAACTTATAATAGATTCCAAGATTTGGATGGTTGTCCTGATTCAATTAATGATTTAAGTTTTATAGATTCTGATAATGATGGCATTCAAGATAAAATTGATTTGTGTATGAATGAACCAGAAGTGTATAATGGTTACAGAGATACTGATGGTTGTCCAGATGTTGCATTAGATACTTCATTTAACGATAAAGATGGTGATGGTATAGCTGACAAATTTGATATTTGTCCAAACCAGCCAGAAACTTTCAATAGATTTGCAGATTATGACGGCTGTCCTGATTCGCTTCCATCTTTTGCAGGTATATTAAATGATGCAGATGGCGATAGAATTATGGATGTTGATGATGTATGTCCATTAGATCCAGAAAGATACAATGGCTTCCAAGATGAAGATGGTTGTCCAGATATTCCTCCTTATTCAAGTGATGTTGATTCTGATCTGGATGGAATTCCAAACAGTATTGATCAATGTCCTAATGTAAAAGAAACTTACAATAGATTTCAAGATTTAGACGGTTGTCCTGACTTTGTAGGTTCTGATAAAGGGATTCCTGATTCTGACGGTGATGGAATAAATGATTATGCTGACTTGTGTCCAAACCAGCCAGAAACTTTCAACGGTGTATTTGATAGAGATGGCTGTCCTGATACTACTTCTACATCTGATAGAGACTCAGACGGTATTCCAGATAATCTAGATGAATGCCCTCTTGCTAAAGAGACTTACAATGGCATAAATGATCATGATGGCTGCCCCGATAGTGTTTCTGGATTATTTGGATTTGATTATGATGGTGACGGAATTGCTGATTTAGAAGATAAATGTCCGCTTGTTGCTGAAACAAAAAATGGTTATCTTGATCAAGACGGTTGTCCAGATGTTGCTGTATTAGATTCTGATGGTGATGGTATTAGAGACTCTTTAGATCAATGTCCTTCTACTTCAGAAACATGGAATCGTTATCAAGATCATGACGGTTGTCCAGATAATCCAACTGGTGCTGATTCTGACTATGATGGTATTTTAGATTCTGTAGATGAATGTCCTCTTGATAGAGAAAGATACAATGGCTTCCAAGATGAAGATGGTTGTCCAGATTACCCTGATTTTATCACTAGTTTAGATACGGACTTTGATGGTATTGTAGATGATTTAGATGATTGCCCATTAGTTCCTGAAACTTACAATAAATTCCAAGATTTAGACGGTTGCCCTGATAATGTAGCAGATAACAAAGGTGCCCCAGATTCTGATGGTGATGGAATTAACGATTACAATGATCACTGTCCAAACCAACCAGAAACATATAATGGAATTTTAGATCGAGATGGTTGTCCAGATAATTACATCTTAAAGAATGATAGAGATATGGATGGTATTCCAGATGGAATTGATGCATGTCCAACTGCTAAAGAGACTTATAATAAATTCCAAGATGATGACGGCTGTCCAGACTCAGTTACAAAGTCATTCGTAGTAGATTCTGATAATGATGGTATTCCAGATGTTAGTGATGATTGTCCACTAGTTGCTGAAAATTATAATGGCTTCCAAGATGATGACGGCTGTCCAGATACTGATAACACACAACCTGATTCTGACGGTGATGGCGTTCCAGATGTAATGGATATGTGTCCTCAACAAGATGAAGTTTGGAACAAATATGTTGATTATGACGGCTGTCCAGATGTATTGCCTACTGGAAATATTAGAGTTGATAGTGATGAAGATGGAATAATCGATGAGATTGATTCATGTCCAAATCTTAAAGAATCTTGGAACAAGTATCAAGATGATGACGGTTGTCCTGATATTGCACCAGAACAATCAAGATACAAACATGATGCTGATTTAGATAATATAATTAACGAAAATGACATGTGTCCTCTAGAACCTGAGGATTATGATGGTGATAGAGATACTGATGGATGTCCTGATCTTTAGGAGTATCTAAGAATGAAAAAACAATATCTTTTAGGCTTTTTGCTTTTACTTACATCTACAATTGGCATGATGCCAAGTAGTGTTTTTGCTAATGAAGCAATTGATTCTGACGGTGACGGAGTTCCAAACAATCTAGATCAATGTCCTAATCTTCTAGAAGACTATGATCCACAATATGGTAATAACATTGACGGTTGTCCAGCAGACTTTGTTCCATGGTATGATGTTGATTATGACGGTATTGAAGATCATATTGATAATTGTCCTACTGTAAAAGAGACTTACAACAAATTCCAAGATGAAGACGGTTGTCCAGATTTATCTCCTGATGGTACAAAAGGCATTGCAGATTCTGACGGCGATGGTTATCCTGATTTCATGGATAACTGCCCAAATCGTGCAGAAACGTTCAATGGCGTTGATGACAAAGACGGTTGCCCTGATAATATTATGACTTTAAAAGACTCTGATCGAGATGGTATTTCTGATACTCTTGATGCATGTCCATTAGAACCTGAAACTTACAACAGATATCTAGACACAGACGGTTGTCCTGATACTGTTGATTCTATCGACTCTCAATACACATTCCCAGACACTGACGGTGATGGAATTGAGGATAGATGGGATTCATGTATTGATGAACCTGAAAATTACAATAACTATCTAGACACAGATGGTTGCCCTGATGTACCTGGTGTTACTTCATTAGAAGCTCCAGATGCTGATTATGATGGAATTCCTGATTCAGTTGATAACTGTCCATTAGATCGTGAAAATTACAATAAATTCCAAGACGAAGACGGTTGCCCTGATGAAATTGAATACATGATTTCTGGTGATATTGACGGTGACGGTATTGCAGATCACAATGACTCTTGCCCATTCAGCCCTGAAACTTACAATAAATTCCAAGATTTGGATGGCTGTCCTGATTATATTGCAGATAATAAATTTGCATTTGACACTGACGGTGATGGAATAATAGATAACATTGATCGATGTCCAAACCAATCAGAAACATACAATGGAATTTTAGACAAAGATGGCTGTCCTGATAATTATATTTTAAGCAATGATTCTGATCGAGATGGTATTTCTGATACTCTTGATGCATGTCCATTAGAACCTGAAACTTACAACAGATATCTAGACACAGACGGTTGTCCTGATACTGTTGATTCTATCGACTCTCAATACACATTCCCAGACACTGACGGTGATGGAATTGAGGATAGATGGGATTCATGTATTGATGAACCTGAAAATTACAATAACTATCTAGACACAGACGGCTGTCCAGATGTTCCTGGTACAACTGCTGGTAACATGTTTGATGCTGATTATGATGGCATTGCAGATCATCTAGATCAATGTCCAACATTAGCAGAAAGATACAATGGTTTCCAAGATGAAGACGGCTGTCCAGACGGCATTGATTATCTATCCGTTGGTGATTCTGACGGTGACGGAATTTATGATGATATAGATCAATGCCCTCTTGCTAAAGAAACTTACAACAGATATCTAGACACAGACGGCTGTCCAGATTATATTGCTGACAATAAATCCACCGCAGACTCTGACGGTGACGGAATTCCAGATGTTTTAGATTTATGTCCAACTCAACCTGAAACATACAATGGATTTGAAGACACAGACGGCTGTCCTGACAAGCAATTGTCTAAACTTGATTCTGATCAAGATGGAATTCCAGATATATATGATACATGTCCATTAGAACCTGAAACTTACAACAGATATCTAGACACAGACGGCTGTCCTGACAGCGTTGATTCTATCACCCCTCAATACACATTCCCAGACACTGACGGTGATGGAATTGAGGATAGATGGGATTCATGTATTGATGAACCTGAAAATTACAATAACTATCTAGACACAGACGGCTGTCCAGATGTTCCTGGAGCAGAATCTACCACGCCTACATCAACAGATTCTGATGGTGATGGTTATCCTGACGCACTTGATTCATGTCCAACTAGCCCTGAAACTTGGAATAAATACTTGGATTGGGATGGTTGCCCTGATACTGCTCCAGAACAACAAAGATTTGTCCATGATGATGATTTAGATGACATCATAAATGATGAAGATTTGTGTCCTCTTGATCCTGAAGATTATGATGGTGACAGAGATTTAGATGGATGCCCAGATCCATAATCTTATTTGTTCACTATTTTTAGAGAACCACTTCAACGTGAGACTTAATAAATACTTGATAATAGCGGAATCATAGAATGAAAAAACAATATCTTTTAGGCTTTTTGCTTTTACTTACATCTACAATTGGCATGATGCCAAGTAGTGTTTTTGCTAATGAAACAATTGATTCTGACGGTGACGGAGTTCCAAACAATCTAGATTTTTGTCCCCATCTTCTAGAAGACTATGATCCACAATACGGTAACAACATTGACGGTTGTCCAGCAGACTTTGTTCCATGGTATGATGTTGATTACGATGGAATTCAAGATCATATTGATAATTGTCCTACTGTAAAAGAGACTTACAACAAATTCCAAGATGAAGACGGCTGTCCAGATTTATCTCCTGATGGTACAAAAGGCATTGCAGATTCTGATGGCGATGGTTATCCCGATTTTATGGATAACTGCCCAAATCGTGCAGAAACGTTCAATGGTGTTGATGACAAAGACGGTTGCCCTGATGATACATCAAGCTTGAGAGACTCGGATCGAGATGGCATCTCTGATACTCTTGACGCATGTCCATTAGAACCTGAAACTTACAACAGATATCTAGACACAGACGGCTGTCCTGACAGCGTTGATTCTATCACCCCTCAATACACATTCCCAGACACTGACGGTGATGGAATAGATGATAGATGGGATGCATGTTTAAACGAACCTGAAAATTATAACGGATATTTAGACTGGGACGGCTGTATAGATGTTCTTGGTTCAGATTCTAATGGTTTAATTGATTCTGATCATGATAGCATTCTTGATTCAGTTGATAACTGTCCATTAGATCGTGAAAATTTCAACAAATTCCAAGATGAAGATGGCTGTCCAGATGAAATTGAATATGTGATATCAGGAGACACTGATGGTGATGGAATTTTAAATCAATATGATGTTTGTCCATATAATAAAGAAACCTACAATTTTTACTTAGATGAAGACGGTTGTCCGGATTCTATTGTAAACAATAAATCAACTTATGATTCTGACGGTGATGGACTTGTAGATAATCTAGATCATTGTCCAAACCAACCGGAAACTTTCAATGGTGTTTTAGACACTGACGGCTGTCCTGACAACTTTAGTTCAACACTTGATTCTGACATGGATGGAATTCTAAATATTTCTGATGCATGTCCTCTAGAACCTGAAACATACAATTTTTACAAAGATGGTGATGGTTGTCCAGACTCTATAGACTCAATTACCTCATCGTATCTATTTCCAGACGTTGACGGTGATGGAATAGATGATAGATGGGATGCATGCTTGGATGAAAAAGAAAACTATAATGGTTATTTGGATAAAGACGGCTGTCCTGATGTACCTGGATTTTCACAATCTGCATTGTCTGATCTTGATTATGATGGAATCCCCGATATTTCTGATGCGTGTCCAACAATTAGAGAGAGATTTAATCAATTCCAAGATGAAGACGGCTGTCCAGATTCAGTAGATTATGATTCATTTGGAGACTCTGATTTTGACGGTATAAATGATAACATAGATCAATGTCCTAATATTAAAGAGACTTACAACAGATATCTAGACACAGACGGCTGTCCAGATTCAATTCCTGATAATAAACTTGCATTTGATTCTGACGGTGATGGTATTATAGATAATCTAGATTATTGTCCAAACCAACCAGAAACATACAATGGATTTGAAGACACAGACGGCTGTCCAGACAAACAATCCTCTAAACTTGATTCTGATCAAGACGGCATTCCAGATTCAATTGATGCATGTCCATTAGAACCTGAAACTTATAATTTCTATCTAGACACAGACGGCTGCCCTGATTCAACCGGCTCTGTTGGACCATCATATAGTTTCCCAGACGTTGATGGTGATGGAATAGATGATAGATGGGATACATGTCTTGATGAACAAGAGAACTTTAATGGTTATTTGGATTGGGACGGCTGTCCAGATGTATTAGCAGCAGCATCTACAACTCCAACAAGAATTGACTCTGATGATGATGGATACTATGATGCAATTGATTCATGTCCAACCAGTCCTGAAACTTGGAATAAATACAATGATCATGACGGCTGTCCTGATACTGCTCCAGAACAACAGAGATTTGTCCATGATGATGATTTAGATGACATCATAAATGATGAAGATTTGTGTCCTCTTGATCCTGAAGATTATGATGGTGACAGAGACACAGACGGCTGCCCTGATAATTAAATAGAATTTTTTACAAAACCCTTTGTATGATAAATATATTCAATCTGTAAAGTTCAGATATGCTTCCAAAATTTTCTAGTAAGGCATTTTTAGCTCCTATGGCAGGAGTAAGTGATCCTGCTCTTCGTTTACAATGTAAAAAAATGGGAGCTGGTTTAGTAGTTACAGAATTTACAAATATTCATAGTATCGTTGCAAAAGAAAGTCAACTTAAAGAAAGAATGAAAACTATACAAGAGTTTATTGAGTATTCTGATGAAGAACGCCCTCTTTCAATTCAATTATTTGGTTCTGATCTTCCTACTTTAGGAAAAGCAGCAAAGATTGTAGAACCTTTTTTTGATATAATTGATTATAACATGGGATGTCCTGCACCTCATATCACACAGCAAATGGCAGGAGGAGCATTGTTACAAGAAGTCAATTTGACACAACAAATTTTTAGAACATTGGTAAGTGCTGTAAAAAAACCTGTAACACTAAAAATTCGTTCTGGAGTTACTGATGCTAGTAAATTCCTTTTTAGAGAAATCGCTGAAATTGCTGAAGATGAAGGAATCCAAATGATCACCCTACATCCAAGAACTGTTAGTCAGGGTTATTCTGGAACAGCTGATTGGAATATGATAAAAGAACTAAAAGAAATTTCTTCAATTCCAATTGTTGGAAATGGAGATATTACTAGCCCTGAGGATGCTAAAAACATGATTGATAATACTAATTGTGATTATGTAATGATTGGAAGAGGAGCTATGGGCAATCCATTTTTATTTGAACAAATTAATGATTATTTGAAAACAAATTCCTACAACGAATATTCTTTCAAAGATAGATTGGATTCTTTTTTTGATTATTTGCATCTAACTAGTAGATATAAAATAAAATTTGCAAATATCAAGGGTCAAGCCATGAGGTTTACTAAAGGTATGAAAGGTGGTTCTAAATTACGCTCTAAAATCACTCTTTCAAAAAATATTGAAGATCTAGAAAAAATTATGAGTAATGCATACGTTTCATCTTAGAAATCTTTTGATTTATTCTAAATTCCTTTACATTTGTTTGTGAAATCCTTCTATTTCATGTTGAATTTTTAAGTAAATCGGACTATTCTTATATATTTCAAAAGAACATTTTAGGTATGAAAATAGGAGCTAAATCATAATTGGCAACAGCTTATGTACTCATAAACTGTGAGCTAGGTTCTGAAGAAACAGTGATTTCAGAACTAAAATCGATTGAAGGTATTGTTGAAGTACATGGAACCTTTGGTGCATACGATATTTTGGCTAAAGTAGAATCAAGTCAAGTTGAAGCACTAAGAGAAACTATTACTTGGAAGATACGAAAAATTCCAAAAATTAGATCAACACTAACGTTGATGGGAATTGAAGGCCAACAATAATTCTTCAAAATCCTTTGCTTTTATACTCAAATTGTAATACTATTCCATCCCTTCAAAAATATGTCCCCCAAAGGGATAACACCCCTGAGAGGAGTAGTTACCCTCTCAGCAGATAATACCTCCACAAATTGTATGTTATTTGATAAAAGAAAATGATTAGAGGGCTTCAGAACCACTCTTTTTAGTTGCGATATTCATGACGTTATCCACATTGGATACTACAATAATTCCATCTCCTCCTTTTCCTGTAAAAGCTGCATTAGCAATTGCTGAGGAAATTTTCTCTACGTCTGAGTCATCTACAACTGTACTTACAATTGCAACATGATTATATTCAGCAGTAATGGTGCCTGTTCCTCTACCAGATCTCATTTCTTGTCTGGCACCTGAACCTCTACCCTTTCCCTCCATGATGGAGAATCCTCCGACAATGCCTGTAATTGCCTCAGTCACTGCACCGATTTTGGTTGCTTGAATAGTTGCATCAATTCGTTTCATTTCCATTCTTTTTTCGTATTGTTTAAAAAAGATCATATGTTTTTATCCAAATTTTATGATACTATATTTTCTGGTTGGTTATGTCATTATCCTCTGACCTTTTTAGTGCCAAAGAAAAATAAAATCATGAAAAGTGATGAAAAAAGGTCTCATAGACTCAATTATCTCTTAAAATATTACTTGACAAATCCTAAAGAAACCGATCTTTATCTTAGAGCAAAACAAATGGGAGTGACAGATTCAACAGCCAAGGATTACATCAGAACTGTCATAATTCAAGCCCAAAAAATCTATTCAAAGTAGCTTTTTGACATATATTCATAAATAATCAATTCTAGAGAAAATTAACATGACAGATCCAATATTGGATGATGTAAAAGATCTCTTGGATAAGGATTTTGGAGATGACCGAATTCTAAAGCAGATTTACAGGGCTTGTGAAAATAATGAAGTAATTAGTAATTATGAAAGAAATTATGTAAGAAAATTAGCTGAAAAACATCTGGGAAAAAAACCGGAATTTATTCAAAAACCTCATGTTGAAGAAAAACACGTTCCAGATGTTGCATTATCTGAAATAAAACCATTACAACAAACTCAATCACTTCAAACTATCCCAAAAATCTCTCATTCTAAACCAAAAAACAAAAAAATCATTTTTGGAATAGGTAGTTTTGCTTTAGTAGTAGTTATTGCTGTAACAATAGCTTTTAGTGGTATCGCAGATGTTACCACCAAAATTGATACTGGCACAAATAATACTCCAACTTCACTATCTGTACAAACTGATTTAAAATCATACAACAAAAAAGATTTGATTTCAATTAGCGGTGTATCTGACACAACTGGAAATGTAAATCTTACAATAGAAAACCAAAACAATGAACTTGTATGGGCAGAACAAGTTTCACTAAAAAGCAATGGGAAATTTTCTACTTTAGCAATAGCTGGAGGCCCTGGATGGGAAAATTCTGGAACTTATACAATCAAAGTGGATAATGGTAAGGAAATAATCTCGAGCACATTCTCATTTATTGCTTAATTTATTCAAATTCTTTCCAATGTAAATCCACTAAATCTCGTAATTTTTCTACACTAACTTCATGCATATATTCACGATAAACAATGAATTTGTTTTGTTTTGCTGTATCATCTCCATAAATGTCAGTAGTGTTTTTTGGTATTGCACCTGATTTCCACTGATTCATCTCAAAAATCCATATTGTCGAATCTGGATTAGAAAAATCGATATCATCACATCCAACTACATAAAGATAACATTTTGTTGTCATGTTTAATTTCTCATGCAGTTTTTCATATGCAATCATTTGGCCTTTTGCGATGTTAATTTTATCATTATGAAATCCCTTGAATTCTAATATGATAAAACCACCTTTATGTTCAATAAGCCAGTCAATATCCGTTCCTCCTGAGGCTATCATCCCATGTACAATTAAATCTCCTAAGACCTCTCTTCCACGCGTAAACTCTACCTCATCAAAAATTTGATATTTCCCCTTTGCACTTTTTCGAATAATTTGCTTAGATGTTTGTTCTGATTTAACAGGATTTTCTTTTTGATATAAAGTATCAATCAAATCACTTGTTTCATTAGGCAATATTTTTTTAATTTTTAACTGGGTGATAAGAGATTTTGTAAAATTTAATAAAGTTTTGTCATCTTTCTGATCTATCTGCAAAAAAATTCATTTCCAGTTCCTTTGTACAACACAAAAAATTCATTCTGATTCTTTCGATCTTTTTTTGCATTTAAAGCATCTTGATACATTTCAAAATGTTCAATTATATACAATTGGTTTCCTGATTCTGCAAAATAGTCTATTCCAACCAAAGCAAAACCCTTCTCTGGAGTTAATCTGATTTTTTCTTCCTCAAAAATATCTTTAGCCAATTTTTGAAACAGTTAATCATTGATCATAAATCATTAGATTTTTTTCTTCTAATAATGCATGTAAATTATGAACAGAACGATAAACATCTGATTCTTTTTTAGCTCCAGTACAAACTAATTTTCCTGATGCAAATAATAGTATCACTGTTTTTGGATCCAGCATTCTATGAATTAGTCCTGGAAATTGTTCTGGCTCATACATACTTCTAGGTAATGTTCTAGCAGCTTTTTCTAAATGAATTTTTCCACCTAAGTTAATTGCTGCAACAATATTTTGTACCGTGATGACTGCATCTTTTTTAATTTTGATTTTACCTTTTCTTAATTTCTGAACTACTGTATTGACAGCTTTTATTGCCATCTCTTCGGATTTAGCTCCAGTACAAACCATCTTCCCTGTTCTAAAGATAAGTGTGGCAGTTCGAGGATTAGTTAATCTAAATACAAGGCCTGGAAATTGTTCAGGATGATATTCTGTGTCTGGAAATTTTTCAGTAATTTCAATCAAATCTATTTTCTGATCTACTGATGCTGATGCGACAACATTTTCTACACTAACAATTGGTTTTGTTTGTGGCATAATGAGGTACTTTAAATATGAGCTTTATATATACTAGTCAAATTTTTTGAGATTTTCAGTTCCTCAATGATGTCCAATCCACTGATAACGATATTCTTCATCTATTATTTCTGAAACTATTTTTTTGTTTTTGATCTTTGTTTTTGGAATATCTATTTCAAAAAAACCTAATTGACCTTTCCACGGTATTGGAATTCTTAATGGTTTTGCATTTTTTAACATGAATCCAAAAGTTTTGTTTTGAAATTTTTTTGATGCAAAATGAAATCTTTCATCTGATTTTATTTCTTTTACTGAATCATATTTTTTTACATCATAAAGTTGTGCTTTTCCAATTATTGCACCTGTAACAAATTTCTTTTTGATTTTTAATCTTTTAGCATCTTCTATTCTTATTTTTAATGGAGAATGAATTAAAAATTCTCCACGAAAATTTGTATTCCATCTTCTTAATTCAATAGTCTTTTTCCCAGATATGATTAGATCAGCAAATGGTTGAGAAACAGAAAGACATTTCAAGACACTATTCAGTTGCAGCTTTGATAAATTCCCCTGGGTTTTTACCTCTTCCTTCAGGTAAATTAGTTATTCCGCCATTCAAACTTTCAGTTACTATGCCTTTGCTAGCAAGTACTTGAGCCGTCATTAATGACGTATTTCCTGCCATGCAAATTAATAGTGATTTGCCCTTAGAGCCATCTAGATCTTTACTAAGCTCCTCTGGAATTTGCTGTGTTGACAATAATTGATTAATGGTACTTGCCTTTGGTATTGTGATTTTTTCTTTATTTACGCCTAATGATTTTGCAATCATTTCAATTCCTTCCTCTTTTGGAGTATATTGTGTATGTACCCAAATTATTTTATCATAATCTTGAACACTGGATGCTGCATCTTCCAATGAAACTTGAATACGTTGGTTAGATGATGCTGCTTCTAGATTTTTTCTGTATTTTTCTATACCGTCAGCAACCACAACCACAAATTTTCCTTTTTCTCCTTCACTTAGCATTTCTAATATTGAGTATAGAGCAAGTGCTGTACTTTCACCAATATTATGACCTTTATCTACAAAGAATTTTAGTAAATGTTTTGCCTGTCCAAAATCAACTTCATGCTCAGCAAAATATGCTTCTGGATTATACAACTTTAATCCATCTGCTTTAGCTTTTGTTCTAATTCCTGCAACATCTTGACCTGGAGATGGAAATACTACATGTACGGCTTTTTTTCCATATTTTTCATTCATGTACTTACTCAGTCCTCCAGATGTGCCACCTGTTCCAAATGAACAAATTATCCTATAGTCTTCTAACGAATCCCCTTTTTCTTGTAACTGCTGATCAATTTCTACAGCTGTTATTGTTCTATGAGCCTCAATGTTTAATTGATTATCATATTGTTCTGGACAAAAGCAATCATAAATCTTTGCAAGCAGTTTTGCTAAATTGATAATGTCTTGTGCTGCCAATAATGTTTCAACTTCTGAAATTGAGTTATCATAATTTGTTGGATCAAAACCTAATTCGATTAATTGAGAACGAATGTTTGCTGCAGTTGCTTTTGCAACCAGTGCATCAGCATCACTATCTTTCATTCCTGGAGCAGGACAAATATCCATATCCAAATCCATTATACGAATATTCTCGTTTCTTAATTCCTTAAAGACCCCTTCTTGTAATTTTCTTGAAACAAGAGACACAACGGTCAATCCAAGTTTTGACATCTGTCCCAGAGCAATTCCGAAATTTCCTGATGTTGCCTCAATAATTGTTTGACCGCTTTTCAACTTTCCAGTTTTAATTGCATCGTGCATTATGTGAATTGCTGGTCTGATTTTGATTGAACCTGATACTAAATCCGCATCAAATTTTCCATATACTTTCAAGTCCAAGTCTGAAATATCTAACTTGTAAAGCTTTTTTGCACATTCTTTAAGATCACTGGTTAGATCAATTAGCGGTGTTGCATTGACCACTTTGCCGTTTTCTAAATGTGGGATTCTACTCCAAATTTCTCGTTCAAATTTTTCAAGTAATGGTTTATCAAAATTATTTTCTGACATATCTTTTAACTAGATGGCCTTGATTTTTTACTTCATATAAAATATCCTGATAGTAAAATCAAAAATTTACCCATCTAAAATGCTAATTACCTTGTTTGGAATATCATTTAGTCTACTGACTGCCATGGTTTTTTCATAACCCAAATGTTTTAGATTATTTGCAATTGTTGTTGCCCTTACAGTATTTGGGCCTAATCCTAAAGCAACCATGCGAATTCCCAATCCCTTGAATGATTTAGTCATATTTCTTACTGCATCTGGATCTGATGGTTCACCATCAGTCAATGTCAAAAAAATATCTGGTCTTTTTGACTGTAAAATTGGAAATATTTTATCATAGACTTCAGCCAATGGGGTGGAGCCATTGGCAACGATTTGTGCCAATCTTTTTGCAGTAATACTATTCCATTTGACATTTTCTGGTTTTATTGACCAGCATACCATTGCTCTATTTTCAGTGCTAAATGCATAAACTGCAAATTTTACTTTGAGAAAAGATAATACTTCACAAAGTGCTAAGGTGGCCTTTTTGTACTCAATTGCATCTGATGCAATACTAGAAGAATGATCTAACAGTATCACAATTTTTGTTTTAATTGATTTTTTGATATCTGTAAAAAATGGATCATTCCCTTCAATGTAGTTTTCTCCATCAAACTCATCTCCAGATCTTAGATGTTGTTCTTTCCATCCTGATTTCCATTCTTTAAATTTCATCTTTAATCCGTTAATCAATCTCAAATCATAGATTGCTGTTTCATCGATATTTTTTGTTGATGGAATTTGAATTCCTACTGTTTCTGTGGACAATCCTCTGTTTTCTGTTTTTTTATTTTCATCTAGTAATACTTTGTATTCATCATACACATCATCACCTCTAACTATTGAATCTGGATCTGTAATTTCAAAATCTCCTTTATTTTTTGAAATTATTTTTAGAACTTTTAGTAATTCATCTTCAGATAATGCCATTCCAGCTTTCATAAATGGCAAAGATACTGGAATTGTTAGAAGAGAATCAATATCTAATATCTTTATTATTTCTGTGACTTTTTTTTCAATCCAATCAGTGCCTTGTTTATCCTTAATTGCCTTGTTGAGAATTTCTTTAGCTAACATTGATGCTTTTTTTATTTTTTCAAAATTGCTTGATTGAATCTCTCCTTTTATTGCACCAAACATAAAATATTGGTAAAATGCCTCTACTATCCTTGCTTTTCCATATACTGTATTTAATTGAGGTCTTGCAACTAACATGTATGTGTAGTTGAAAATAATTTCATCATCCATGCCCTTCCAAACCTTTCTTCCCAACTGTTCCACTCTTTGGGTTTCCATCGCGTTTAGAATAAATCCAAATGCATGATCATTACTGAGAATTTTTTTGCAATATTTTATTCTCATTGCTTCATACCATAATGACGTTCTAAATTGTCGATATTTTTGAAAATCATTACCTATTCTTTTTTCTAAGGGTGTTAAGATTACTTTGTTTTCTTTTAGTCTTGTTTTAGTTTCTGTCTTGTCTGAAATTTCTACTATGATATTGTCTTTTTCAGACCATCGTCTAACAAGAAATGTTGCTATTTCAACTAAAGAATCGTTTTGAAGTTGAATTGCTTGCATTTAATTTCCAAACATTGACGTTATAATGTCACTGACTTTTTGATATTCTATATTTCCCCATTGTGTGTAGACATTTCCAAAAACAATGTCTGCAACTTCTTTTGGCGACATTCCTTTGTCTAGTAATTTTCCAAAGGCAATGGTTTCTCTTAAGCTAGGTGAATAAAATAGTTCTTCAACTGCAGCAGCTTGCCTTAATGTATTTGCGAGTTTAATTGCTTGAATTATTTCTGATTCATAATTTCCTGAAACATGTTTTTTAATAATTTCTAATTCTATATTTTCTGGAGGATACTCTAATCTGATTCGTACTGGAAATCTGCTGAGTAATTGAGGTGGTAATTCTTTTGTTCCGCTATGTGTCAATGGATTAATTGTTGCAACCACAAACCAACTGTCTTTTGCTTTAATTACTTCCCCTGTTGATTCCTTTAATGCAATCTGACGTCTATCATCTAGTGCTTCATCTAGTCTAAGTAAAACATCTGCTTCTGCTGAATTTATCTCATCGAGGTAAAGCATATCTCCACTTTTCATTGATTTGATCAATATTCCTTCGTCAAAGCTTACTGTTCCATCTGTCAGCGTCTTTGTCCCCACCAGATGGCTTTCTCTAGTTCTGAGACTGAAATTGATAGATTCCAAGTTTACCTTCTTGTTTTTAGCAAAATCTCTAACTAGAGATGTCTTTCCTGTTCCTTTAGGCCCTATAATGAGTACAAAAAGACCTGCTTCATACGCTTTGTCTAAAATATGGTTTGAATTATTCCAATCAAGATATTGCACTTCTTCCAAAGTATGTTTTCATTGATTTACACAATATTTAATATTAGATCTTAGAATCAAATGCTTCTATTTTTGCAAAAGCCTCATCAAGTTTCTGATGTAATGTTTTGTTCCATTCGTCAAATCCTGAAGGATCTTTTGGATAGTTGTTGTAATGATCTACTAACCATTGATTTTGTTTGGATGTATATCTGAGTCCGTCTGCAACTGTTTTGTTCATCGCACCTCTGATAATCATTCCAATTTTTCCTAATCCTGAAAAGTCTGGATGTTCTCCTTTACTAATTGCCTCGACATCCATATTTCCTAAAAAGTGCTTCATACCATAACTAATTTGTTCATTTGACATTTGTTGTACAAGTCTTCTAAAAAGTTCAAGACCTGCGGTTTTGTATCCGTATTCTTTGATATAATCTAAATTGTATTGCCATAATCCTGCTTCAGAAACATCGTTTGCTTCTAATGCTTGTGCAACGTTATTTCCTAGGATTGTACCTGCAATCAAAGCTGGTCCAATTCCTCCAGCGTCAATTGGTTTTGGCATCCATGCGGAATCTCCGACCATCATATATCCGCCAGACACCATGCAATCGTTTTGTCTTCTAACTGAAACTTGAAAGACTCCTGAATTATTGTTAATATCCTCTGGGTCTTCAGATAATTTTGCATTTTTAATTGCAACATTTCTATGAAGATATTCTTTCATGAGTGATTCTACATTGTCTTTTTTACCTAATCTCTTGTTTCTTTTATCTAAAAGAGATTTTTCAACTCCCAAACCTATGTTTACTTTGGTTTCTCCTTTTGGAAACACCCATCCATAACCCCCTGGGGCAATGTCTTGATCTAAATGTATTATACAATAATCTGGATCAAATTCTGAAAGATCTTTTTGTCCTGGCTCAAAATGCATGATGTATCTTCCAGTTGATTCTAAATCTCGTCTATCAATTCTCTTTTCAACTTTGGTAGAGTTTTGCAATCCATTTCTAAGCATGGATGTAACTCCTGTAGCATCAATTACAATTTTTGATGTTTTCTTAAATGGTTGCTTTGTTTTGTTATCTACTCCTTGAATTCCAACTACCTGCTGTCCTTCATAAATCAGGCCTGTAAGATTAATTTCAAATTTAAACTCAATTCCCATTTTTCTACATCTTTCATTTTGAATCTCTGGTAGTTTTTGACGATTTAACATGTAACCTGAACCATCAAATGGAATTGCAGTTTCCTTGTCTGGCGAGAATGCCATGACTCCTTTTACATCATGTTCAATTTCAGGTCTAGTCCATTCTACTTTGATTCTTTTTGACATAAAATCAACTGCTTCTTTGGAGCATGCATCTCCACATACCCATCCAGCTAGTGATTTTCGACCTGGTAAAAATTCTGTATTTCTATCAACAACTAGAATTTTCAGATTTTGCTTTGAATAATGAGAAATAGCTTGTGCTGTAATTGTACCTGCAAGACCGCCTCCTGCAACTATTACATCATAATCTGACACGATATTCCGGTTTGTCTATCCGTATTTAAAATAATACCATGAAATATGGTGGAAAAATCCATTATCAAAACCATTGATCGATAAAAGGGGTCGGTTCGTCGCGGCGTCTTCAAAGCTTTCGCTCAGACTGGAGCGGCTGTTATTTCCTCATTCCCAAATTGTATAGTTCTTTTATTACTATTTAATCTAGTTGGCAATTTGAAAAATTTCTGTAAATGTTTTGACAGTATCTTTTTTGTTGTATATTGGCGTATGTATTTTCAATTGTATAGTGTCTTTTTCTCTAACTGCTAGATTTCCTTTGATTAATTCTTGTTTATCTAGTCTCATATGAAATCTGGAATCTATTGTCCTTTCTTCAATTTCATCAATTAACTCATTTACTTGCTCTTTGGATAATGATTCAAGTAATTTATTCATGAAATTTTGAGCCTGTTTTTTCACAATTTTTGCCTTCAACAAAGTTATTGGATTTTCATAATGTCCTTCTGTTTCTTCTATTGTGAAATCTTCTCTTCTAACATCTAAAGTATCTTCAAAAGATTGAAAAATTTTTGATATATCTTCTGTTGCATGAACAATCACATCAATTGATATCTCAATCTTATGTGCCATTATTGTAAAAGAATAACTCTTGATTATGCTTCGAGTAATTTTGTTTCTTTATCTGCAGTTCTAACGAGTTTCACTTTCTCTAGACCTACGTGTCTTACTCTGATTACTTTCTTGAATGCTGCCATGATATCTGAATTGATTTTACTATAACATGTTGCTTGAACAAATTGATCTATTGTCATTTCTGGAATTGTTTTATTGATTACATCTCTTGCAATTAATCTCAAAGCATGTTGTCTAGATGTGTTAAGTTGTCTGTGTGTTAAAGCAAGTAGCTTGATTCTAAAGATGTATCCATCTTTTGTTTTGATATCTGCAATAAAATTAATTTTAGATGAACCACGTCTAACTAAACTACGCAAAAATTCTTTTGAATATTCATATCTTTTGAAAATTGTTGATGCTTTGTCCCCTTCAACTTTATCAATTTGGAAATAAATTTTGTATTGATGTTGTGATGGGTCTCCTTTTAGAATATCATATAGTGTAACCTCTAAAACTCTGCCTACTGCATTCTCATCGTCTGTTATTGGAACATAAGCAATAGGAACATTGTTGAATGAATCTGGTGCATGTACTGTAACCCAGCGTTTTTCTCGCCACTTGTCCTTTACTCGACCTTTTCTACGTGCCAATTATTAACGACCTTTGAACCCAAAATATAAGGGTATGTCACTAGATCTCTTTCTGATTTCCCATGTAACTCTGTAAAACACTAGGAATTCTTATGTGTCCATCTTTAGTTTGAAAATTTTCCATTATTGATACCAAAATTCTGGTTGTTGCTATCAGAGTACTGTTAAGGGTGTGTACATACTGGGTGTCTTCATTTGTTTTATCTCTGAATCTTATCTTTAATCTCCTTGCTTGGTATTCTAAGCAGTTTGAACATGAAACAATTTCTCTATAGGCATTTTGTCCTGCCATCCAAGCCTCAATATCATATGTTTTGGCTGATACTTTTCCCATGTCTCCCGTTGATAATAGCATCACACGATGTGGGATTTCCAAGTTTTGGTAAAACTCTTCAGCAACTGATAACATTCTTTCATGTTCTTTCCAAGAGTCTTCTGGTCTTGAAAATACAAATTGTTCAATTTTATCAAATTGATGGACTCTGAAAATTCCTTTTTGATCTCTTCCATGTGCACCTGCTTCTTTTCTAAAACATGGACTAACACCTGCATATCTCAAAGGCAAATCTTTTCCTTCTATGATTTCTTTTGATCTCATTGCTGCCATGGCATGCTCAGATGTTCCAATCATGTATAGATCTTCATCTTCAACTTTGTAGATTACTTCTTCAAAGTCATCTGCAATAACTGCGCCTTCCATAGATTCTCTGTTAATCATATAGGGAGGCTGAACAAGAGAATATTCTTTTTTTGCTAGAAAATCTAATCCATAGTGAATTAATGATTGATTTAATCTTACAAGATCATTTTTCAAATAATAGAATCTGGCTCCTGCTACTTTGGCGGCCCTTTCAAGATCAACTAAATCCAAATTTTCTGAAATGTCTATATGATCATTAATTTTGAAATCAAATTCTGGGATTTTCCCCCATTTTCTTATTTCTTTATTTGATGTTTCATCTGTCCCAATAGGAACTGATTCATGAACTAGATTTGGAATAGTTAGTGCCAATCTAGAATATTTCTTTTCAATATCTGATTGCTCTGATTCTAATTTTGCAAGTTCTTCTGAAACATTTTTCATTTCTGATAAAATTGACGATGCATCTTCTCCTGCCTTTTTTCTTTGAGCAATTTCTAATGCTACTTGATTTTTCTTTTTTCGTAACTCATCAGTCTTGATGATGAATTCGCGTCTTTTTTGATCCGATTCAATTAATCCATCCACATCAAATTCTACAGATCTAGATTTTAGCATGTCTCGAATGATTTGAGGTTTTTCTTTGACTAGTTTTGGGTCTAACATCACTCAATCACCTTTAGAGCAACCTGGATATGTTCCATCACTTCATCAACTGTCCCTATTAGCTGTTTCATATTCTTTTTACTTTCAAAATTAAAAACTAGACTGTTATCAATATTTTCAATATAAAGACTCAATCCTTCTGGAAAATCTACATTGTCTGGTTCTAAGGCCTTTTTGACAGTTTCAGCTTTTTCTTTTGAAATGTTATTGAGAATTACTTGAACTTGACACGTTAACGACATTTACTTCTAAGTAGTTAAGAAATTCATCCAATTTGTCTTTAGTTATTTTTGCTCCAGCAGCTGCATTGTGGCCTCCTCCAATACCATCAAATTTCTCAGCCCCTGTTCTCATTATTTCACTAAGATTGATGTCTGATGTACATCCAAATGATTTTCTTGATGAGAATTTGATTGTGTTTTCTTCAGCCTTTGTTCTCAAGATTATGATTTTTCCTGAGTTTTTAGGCGAACCTGCTATCAATGATGAGATGGTTCCTGTCATTGTTTCTGGAACAATATCTTCACCATTTACCATTATGCATGTTTCACTTTCCGAAATTCTCCATCTTTCATTGGATAAAATATTCATGTATTCCCTAATCATTTTTCTATAATCTGTTAGAATCATCTCAGCTTCTCTTAGGATCTTATTTCTGTCTCCCATACAAACTGCGATTCCAACACCTGAACGGTTAATCCTTCCACATGAATTGAGCATTGTTGAAAATTCTCTTCCGTCACGTAAGAAACTCCTGTTGTCTTCTCTTGGAAATGTATAGGTATACCCAATCAATTCTGACATTATTTCTGTTGTATTTTTACCTGAAGCAAATTTTGTAATTGCCTCAATCACTTGCCTTTTTTCTTCTTCATTTAGTTCGGCTGGAACTCTCCATCTTCCCTCGTCTTTGAGTTTAACTCCTGATGAATGGAGGATTGATAGACATGCATCTCTATTCCATGTCAAACCTTCGATAAATGGCTGGGACGTAAATGCCAAAGCATCTGCAAGTGGTCTTGTTTCCCTTCCCACCAACAATAAATCTAAATCAATATCCACCAAGCCTTGCTCTTTGGCAATATTTGCAATCTCAAAATTTTTACCTGTAAATGACTTTCTTTCTCCTTGGTCTTGTCTATCGCCCAAAGCTGAAACAACTGCAATTGCAGATAGATCTGAGTTTCTTTCATCTAGTGCGGCTGAGGCCAAATATGCCATTCCGCCTGCACAGATATCTACTCCTCCATCAATTCCATATTTCCATGAATTGATCACATTTTGATTATCCAATTCATTTTCTGATATTTGATGGTGATCTAAAACAATCCAATTATCTCCTAATGTTTTATCTAATTCATTTGCAAAACCTCCTCCAAGATCCGTCACAACATGAAAATCTCTGGAATCTGTTTTGAAAGATTCTACTATGTTTTTGCTAAATTCTTTTGATGTTCTAACTGTGCAGTTTGCTCCTGCTCTGATTAGTGCTTTAGTAATTATGCTCCCTGATGTTAATCCATCACAATCTATGTGAGTTGTAACAGAAATTGATTTTTTTGATTTTATACAATCTAAAATTTTATCTTTGAAATAAGAAAGTGATTCATCTAGTGATTTTGCCATTACTCTAACTGAGCAACCACGGATTTATACTTCCATGTTTTTGAAATTCTTCCAATTCTTTTGTAATAGACTGATAGTCTGTGAACCTTGGCTTCAATTAATTCCAAAGATCTGACATTTCTATTATCCCCTTTGTTTGCTTTAAGGTGCTTTTGAAGACCTACTGCTTTTTTAACAATGTTCTCAAGGTCTTCTGGCATTTCTGCTTTCAAATCATTTTCCTCTAAAATCTGTCCCATGCTTTTTTTGGTAATTGGTTTGATCAAAGGAATGGAATGTTGATCTCTTAATTTAATTCCAATTTGACTAGGGGTCAAACCGTCTTTTGTATATTTAATTACTAACTCTTCAATTTCTGCAGGACTCTGAGTTATCCAAGAAGGTGCACGAAGTGTAGCAGGTCTAATTGAATGTGATTTTCCATGTCTGTGTGTATGCATTCGTCCCATGATTTGGCTCATTATAGAACAGAATTAAACGTTACTTATACTGATCTCGTACATTGAACCGGAATTTGGGGTTCAGAATAAAAGTTAAATAAGTCTCTGGCGCCAAAACGAGCAGGTAAACGGTATGAATACAAAAATACTATTAGCAGCATCCTTAATCGCTGTCTTCACAATCGGAATGTATGCAGAAAATGCAGTTGCATTCGCCCAATACATGGGTAACGTCGGTAGTGAAGGACAAACCGGATCATACACATTAGAAGAAGCACTTGAGATTCAAGCAAGAAGAGTCGCATCTGCTGAAGCAAATCCAGCAGCTGGCTCAGGAACTCCATATCTTGATGCAAGTGGTGTAGTTGGTGCATCTGTTATTGCAGCAGCAGTATTCGGTGGTATTGCAGGAGCATTCTTCATTAAAGGAAGATCTGGCAAATACGCAGCAATGGGAAGAGGATAAACAAACCTCACTTTTCTCTTATTTTATTATCTATTCCTAGTGTAAACTGAGTTTCTTTTTTCTACTCTTGATGAATACTGATCTCGTACTTTCTGATAATAAAAGAAATGTATATATCGCACAAATAGAGCCAAATTATTATGATTCCTATCGTAGGTACTTTCCTTAGCATCCTGTCTACAATTACAGGACAACTAGGACCAAACTACGACCCATTATTCTACGATGTAATGATTTACATCTTCGGAACCATTATGTTCACAATATTCCTTCTAGGAATTATCTCATTCTGGTTACGTGTACACGGCTGGGCTTACAAAGACAACCGTGAGAGATGGGTTGATGAATTAGACAGACACTTTGAAAGAGAAGGTATCGGTCTTATTCCAGACAACGGCAAATACTGGTAAACTTACCACCTTTCATCTTTTCATTATTTTTAATTTCTTTTAGTGAAAACTGTATTGAATCTTAAAATTTAAAAATTTGATTTTTTGACAAAGTCTACAACATCTAATTTTCTAGTTCTGGTAGGAAATCTTTGTCTTTTGATGAGTCATAATCTTTTGTGGTAAATACCCCCTTGTAGTGATATCCATCTTGCAATGGGGTATTGATGAACTGGCTAGATTCTTTATCATTGACATAAAATGTCGATTTGTCCTGATCCATGTCTCTTAGAGGAAAATCCCACATCCACAAAAAGTGACCAATTTCCCATGAGTATTCTTCTTCCCATTCCACATAGATGGTTCCATCATCAGTTAGCGTATACATGGTTCTTTTACATTCTCCCTCATTTAGTCCTGCATTGATGTTGGCAGGAATAGGTGTTTGAAGACCGTCAATAATCAACTCTAAAGTGACCTTCATTTTGTAAGGTGTTTCTCTATCATTGATACAGACTTTGAGAGGATCGTTTTGACTAAACTGACCTTGAAGTACTGAACTGGTAACCCCTACTGATATTGCTATAACTGCTGTAATGGCTAGAAATTTGAGAGTTTTATTTCTCTTGTATGGATCCCCCATTCCAGGATATTTCATCGTGTGATGATTTTAATCAGATTCCTTAAAGTCCTTTCCTTTATTCATACATGATTTCAATTGTATCGCATTGGTCTTGATGATCTGCAAGAAAATATGTTATCTCGTCAGAGTCAATTTCAAGCCATTCTGATTCTCCCTTGTATGGAAGATAATCTTCAACAAACAAGTCTTCTTTTCCTGAAACCCTGACAACAATTTTTTGATTTTGTGGTTTTATCTCAAAAGGTAATTTTAGAACTTTTCCTCTTCTTTGATTTTGTATGTTTACTTTGTATTTATCAGAACGAAATTCTGTTTCTCCAAAAAAATAACTCTGAAAAATATCCAATTTCGTTATCTTGAAACTAAGCATGTTTTCTCTATTGTTTTCTAGAAGATAAAACTTGGTTTACGTTAGACGTAAAGAGTATCTAGAAAATGAAAAGGAAAAGGTTGGGTTGTTTAGATTACTTGCCAGGGTCGTGTTGCAAACGTAATGACATATCCTACACCGATAATAATTGATTGATATGCGATGTTAGTATATGGGATTGGTTTGATTATTGGATCTCCTTCAACGACTACTGTTTGACCTGGACCAAGTCCTGGACCAACTTGTGCAACGTTGAGTTGGGTGTGTACGTGGTATACACCTGCTTCAAGTGCTTTGGCAGACAATGAGTAATCGACAATTGAGTTACCTGGAATGTCAAAGACGTTTCCTGGTGGATCTCTTGCCAACATCTCCCATCTATTACCTGCGTTGGTTGACTCTGAGAAAATGGATAGCCATCCTCTAAGGTCTCTTTCTACTAAGCTGACTAATGTTCCTTGAAGTGTCAAGGTTTCGCCAGTTTGTAGGGATTGTCTGTTGAAGGTTTCATCCTCAATTCTGATGAAACGACTCTGGAGTTGTGCTTGGACACCGTGTGCATCTGCAGTTGGAAGTACGGATTCAACCCAGTTGAAACCTAAAGTTCCTAGTGCAAGTACTACAGCAAGTCCAAATACGAAAATTCTTTTTTCGACCATAGTTATCCCTAAAATGAGGAGATGAAACACGTCGTTATATGTTTTACCTTAGTAACGAGGATCGACATTATCAACGATGTTAAACATTGATGTATAACAATGAAATCGATAAAAAAATGTTCAAATTTAAATTATTTTGAATGCACTAACATGTAATTTTTCTATAATATTATTTATTTCTTGTAAAAAATTGTATAAAATAACTCTTATTTCAAACTCTTACTTTATATTCCGAATTCACATGATGGTATGCATGGCACAGATGCCCGCATTAATCCCAAAAGAAGTTGAGATCCAGAGACTAAAGAAAGTCTGGCTCATCGTTATTGCTATGGGTTCTACTGCAGCATCAGTCGAAGTTGATAACTTCGTTGATGGTTCTTTGCATCAAACCTCTATCAGAGATAGTGCATTTACACCAGCTCACTGGTGGCTATACTCCCACTTCATCACATTACCACTTGGATGGGGAGCAGCAGCAATCTATGATAGAAAAATCCCAGTTCTTAGAGGCCCAAATAATTCAATGAACACTGGATTGAAGATGACCATTCTTGGTTACCTTGCAACCATGTTTACAATTGGTGTCAATGAGATGTGGCATTTCTGGTTTGTAGAAGAAATCTTTGCAGTTCCAAATCACTGGATGTTTAACATGGGAGTCGTAGTGGCTTTCATGGGTGCATTAGCATACGTAGTTAGAGTATATGCTCGACTCGTAGAACTTGGTGCAGA
Source organism: Candidatus Nitrosopumilus sp. bin_6a (assembly GCF_054095695.1). NCBI lineage: Archaea > Thermoproteati > Nitrososphaerota > Nitrososphaeria > Nitrosopumilales > Nitrosopumilaceae > Nitrosopumilus > Candidatus Nitrosopumilus sp. bin_6a. The sequence continues at coordinate 8,211 of NZ_JBSWSR010000009.1, read as the reverse complement.
AACTCCAGGAGAGAACCCATACGTTGCAGAGATGTACAAGATGGCCTTAGAAGGCAAATTGTACAGCAGAGCAATTCCTTAGAAAAAGTGCATTAGCACATTTTTTCTCTTTTATTATTTTTCAATAACGTAGATCGTACTAGGTATGCTCATTTAAGAAAGACTTAAAAGAATCTGAATTAGAATAATTCCAGAATGACTCTTCCAAAAGGATTCGGTTCTGGTGGCGGTGGCGGTTCATCAAGCGCTGACATAGAACGAATGATTGGAAAACGCGTTGAAAACATGACCGGCATGATCACAGTATCATTCTGGGCAGCAATTTTGGCAACTTTTGGTGGTACTGCAGCAGGATATTTCTATTATCCATGGGCATATCCAACAGCAAGTGGTCACTTTGCCTTCATCGTACTAACAATCATTATCGCAATAGGTTACATCTTCTGTGTTAAAGTCATGGAAGAAGGTTCCAACAAAAATAGCAATGGTATAGTTGGCGGCAGTGTTGCCGGTGCAACTGTATTTTGCTTATTCGTATCACTATACGTTGGTTGGTAACTAGAAGGAAACCCCTTCAGCAATTTTCTTTTTCATTTTAATTTTTAAAAAATACTTTAGCTCTTTTTTCGTTTTAATTTATACTCGAAAATGACGATCTCCATCACACTCTAAAATTTTATATACTGACCGTTTCTTCACTTTCTTATGGTCTGGTTAAGACGATGTACACACTACTTATTCATAGTAGTAGTTGCAGTTAACTCAACACTGTTAACAATTAATGCAGGAGACTACATCTTCTACACTGACTGGGCTTGGACTTCGTACACGGTATTCTCAATATCGCAAACGTTGATGCTTATTGTAGGTGCAACATATTACCTAACATTTACAGGCGTTCCAGGCACAGCAACGTACTACGCTCTAATTATGACAGTATACACATGGATAGCTAAAGCCGCATGGTTTTCGCTAGGATACCCATATGACTTCATTGTAACTCCAGTTTGGCTACCATCAGCAATGCTGTTGGACTTAGTATACTGGGCAACAAAGAAGAACAAGCACTCCTTGATACTGTTCGGCGGCGTACTAGTAGGAATGTCATTACCATTGTTCAACATGGTAAACCTGATAACAGTAGCAGACCCACTAGAGACGGCATTCAAATACCCAAGACCAACATTGCCACCATATATGACACCAATCGAACCGCAAGTAGGCAAATTCTATAACAGCCCAGTTGCACTCGGTGCAGGTGCAGGTGCAGTATTGGCATGTACATTTGCAGCCTTAGGTTGTAAATTGAACACTTGGACATACAGATGGATGGCCGCCTGGTCAAAGTGGGACTAAAACTCCAACCTTTTCCTTTTCATTTTATTATTTTCCTCTAGAGTGTTCTCTACAAAAATTTGATTAAAAAATACCACACAGCTTGTGATCTTTTATTGTCTATTTTGACAATATGTAATCTTGTGATTATACTATGTGAAGCAACAATTTAGTCAGATCCTTTCTACTCCAAAACCCTTTGTAAAATGGGCTGGTGGAAAACGCCAATTGATTCCAATATTAAATGAAAATTTGCCTGAAACATTTGGAACCTATTTCGAACCTTTCTTGGGAGGAGGTGCATTACTATTCCATATGTTGACTGAACGACAGAGTCAAAAATGTAGTATTTCTGATCTTAACTCTGATCTTGTTTTGTCATATACTACAATCAGGGATAGAGTCGAAGATCTTATTACATCACTAAAAAATCATGAAAAAAATTATCAAAAAGATTCAAAATCTTACTATTACTCTATTAGAGAAAGTAACCCTAGAAGCCAAATCGAAAAAACATCTCGATTGATATTTTTGAATAGGACTTGTTTCAATGGGTTATATCGAGTAAATAGTAAGGGGAAATTCAATGTTCCATTGGGCAAATACTCTAATCCTAATATCGTAAATGAAGATAATCTTCGTTCAGTAAGCCATATTTTACAATCAAGCAAAGTGTCTATCAATTGTAGGGATTTTGAAGCAGTTCTTCGAGATGCGAAAAAAGATGATCTTGTGTACTTTGATCCGCCATACCAACCAGTTAGTGACACTGCTAATTTTACAAGTTACACTAACAAGGATTTCACACATGATGATCTTAGTAGATTGGCAGAACTCTGTATGGATTTGGATTCCAAAGGCTGCAGGGTCTTATTATCAAATTCTAATTCTAAAGAAGTTGCAGATATGTTCTCTGCAAAACCTTGGAAAGTTAATAAGATTCAGGCCAACCGTTCAATCAATTCCAATTCTAAAAAGAGAACTGGTCACCATGAATTATTGATTAGAAATTATTAGGAGCTTCGAACGGGATCTGAACCCGTGACCTTTACATTACCAATGTAACGCTCTACCAGACTGAGCTACCGAAGCACAAATTCACCCTGTAGAAAATCCTTATAATTCTTCATTTTGAGCGAATAAGCTCTAAACTGTTAAATTTCACTCAGATTTTTATCCTTTTGGAGGAGTAATCAAGCCTGGCCAAAGTAAGCACTTTGTGCTTTTGGACATGCAGGACTTAAGATCAAATAATGGGTGATCCTGTCTCTCAGGAGTTCGTGGGTTCAAATCCCACCTCCTCCACCTTATCTTGGATTTTTGATTCCTCTAGAATTTAGAACTTCATATACGTCTGGTAATGAAAATACAAAACCAACATGTACGCAATCTTTTTCATCACACAACTGACAAAACAGTTCGCCTTTTTGAATTGCAACTTCTGCAATTCTATTTTTGATATTATCTTTTAACACAACACGATCATCGTCGATTGAAATTTTTTCAATCTTTGGAGCATATCTTGCAAAGGTCTTATCCTTTTGCATCATCTCTTCTAACATGTAAGTAACATAACCTGCAAAACTGTTGACACCCTTCATTGTTAGGTCGTCTTTACTCTTTTGATAAACTTCATGGAATTTATCATAAACAGTTTCCGAAACAGTGATTGATTTGAATCCAGCTTTTGGCAATTTACTTTTCCTTACCGTACTATACAGTACCCAAGTATATAATGTTTTATTCTAAAATAGTGCCTTTCTAGAAAATCAAAATTAGTCTTTATAGAATACCATAGTCCAAGACCACTATGGGTAAAGGATATTCTACTGAAGAGATTAGACAAAAACTAATTTCGATTTTGGATGATGATGTTTCTGGAATGTCTGGAATTGAAATTTCTGAAAAAATTGGTATCAACAGAATTACGATGTCAAAATATCTCAAGGTTTTTGCAGCAGAAGGATTACTTCGACAAAAAAATATCGGAAATGTCACTTTGTGGTTTTTAGAACCAGGACAAGAATCATTTAGTTTTCCTGATGATTATTTCAAAGTAGCTCCCAAGTATATTGAATATTTGGTAAAGGGAACTGAAGACCAAGTATATTCATTAATTCGTAATTGTTTGCATTCTGGAGGAACTGTAAATCGTTTGGTGCTTGAAGTAATTTTTCCTTCGATTGAACATGTGACAAAATTATATGATGATGGAAAGATTGGAACTTCCGAACAAAATCTTTTGATTAACACTATATCAAAATCACTACAGATTTTTAATCAAATTCAAGTTGTCTCTGATCCAAAGAAAAATTTGATTGTTATGGCATCTGATGCCCAAAGCAGATTGAGTTCTGAAGCAGCATCTGCAGTTTATCACTCTGATGGTTGGAAGGTTTCTCATTTGGGGGATATGTCTTCATCAATCAACGTGTTGTTTGATCTTGATTTTCAAAAATTGATAGGAAAAATATGGAAACAAAAATCTGGTATTTTGATCATTGTAGTATTTTCCAAAACTGATGAAGGCTTGAACTTTTTCGCAGATTCCATAAACCCAATAATTGAAAAATCTGGAAAAAATATGAAATTGGCCCTTTGTGGCAAAGTATCTAAAAAATCTAAAATTCATGCTGATTTGATATCTGAAAAAATTGAAGATATTTTACAATGGTCTCAAACTATATCTCAAAATCTAAAATAATGAAAAATGGGCCCGATGTGATTCGAACACATGACCTTTCGATTATCAGTCGAACGCTCCAGCCAAGCTGAGCTACGAGCCCACGAACAAATCTCTAGGCAAGACTCATTTAAGTTTAATTTTCTTTCCATTTGATTGAGCACCCAATTGATGGGTCAAAATCTTTTTCAATTTTTTCTCCAGACAATAATTTCTCCATGTTGACAATCATTGTCTTTTCTGTTGCCTTGTCGTCTGGCTTCATGGCATTGTCTATTTTTCCATGAAACACCAACTCTTTTTGTGCATTGAATAAGAAAGGATCTGGTGTACACATTGCACCATATTTCTTTGCAATCTCTTGTGTTTCATCTACCAAATAATCAAATTGAAATCCTTTCTCTTTGGCCGTTTGCTTCATGGCGTCAAAACTGTCTTCTGGATAATCAGTAGAATCGTTACTGTTGATTCCTATAATTGCAATATCTTTACCACATTTTTCATACAGTTCGTTTAGTGCGTCTACTTTTGCTTTAACATATGGGCAATGATTACACATGAAAATTACTAAAATCCCCCTGTAATCATTATAATCACTCAACGAATGTTTTTTATCATCAATTCCCATTAATTCAAAATCTGGTGCAATATCTCCAGTTTTTAGTTTGATTTGTGATTCTAAAAGTACCATATTAAATCGATCGTGTTTTCAAATAAAATTCTTGCCAAGAAGACAACAATTAAAATCCACACTTTATTCATTCTTCATGTGGGCCGGTAGTATAGCCTGGTAGTATACCCGCCTTGCACGCGGGGGGTCACGGATTCAAATTCCGTCCGGTCCACTTTTCAATCTCTCCGATCTATGCTGGAATTCAGACTCCTGGATGGATTTAAATAGGATAAGTTTTCGTTTTTCTATATGGCATCAGCAGCAGACGCATGGCCGGTATTCATACCACTCATTGTTGGTTTAACTCCAGGTTTAATTTACTGGTTAGCAATTACCGCAAAGAGAAAATAAAAATTACATCAATTTTTAATTTATTTTTATTCTTTTTAGTGTAAACTGGGTTTAACGTTGTTACCTTTCTTGTTCACTATTTGATATGTTACCTGAAATTAATCTCATTTCTTAAAGAAAATTATGATGAAGGTAATTCTATGCACATTTCTAATTCTACTTTTGGTTCCTTTCTCACAAGCATTTTCTGCAGAAGTTACTGACACTCCTTCTACTCTAAACATATTACTGAGTAAATCTCCATTTGTGTATCAAGATGATGAAGGATATACTGTTGTAGTTGGACTGGCTGAAAATAACAATTCCTTAACTCCTGTAACCAATGTCAAAATACAAGTAAAATTTTATGATGACTATGACACAACTCCTTTAGAGATTGTACAAGGAAATACGACATTAGAAGTAATTGCTCCTAATGGAAAATCTCCTTATTCTATACGTTCACAAACTCCAAATCCCAACATAACTCAGGCATCTGTTTCTCTTTTAGGATTTGATTCTTCAGTACCAAAACAAAAGGGATTATCCGTTTACTCGACCGATGTTTTTTTGGACACTTCGTTTAGATTTTCAGGCATACTCGAAAATGGGGGTGCTCCAAATTCTGAGACTAATGTCTATCTTGCATTTTATGATGGATTTGAACCTCCCAGATTTCTTGGAGTGTATACAATTGAACTCGGTGATGTGAATCCCAATACTGATGTTCCCTTTGAATTTAATGAAAAAATTGATTCAAGAGCTGTAGGATTTTTCTTGTTTGCAGAATCCAATATTTTTATTTCTGACTTTGTTGATATCAAAATTCCAAAATCACAAATTCCTACTAAGCTAGTAACTATCTCTGATGTATATGTGGAAGATTCTAATGGAAATAAATTATCCGAACTCACTGTTGGTTCTCCAGCTTATATCAAAAGTGAAACATTGATTCAATTTGCATCAGATCAAGAGTCGGCTGAAACGGCATATACCTATTATGTTCAAGTAAAAGAATCAGGTACCTCTCCTGTTGTTGAATATGTTGGAAAATTTGATGGTCGATTTATCGGAACTGGACAAGAAACTCAAACTATAGATTGGATTCCGGAAAAAACTGGATTGTATTATATTGAAACTTTTGTATGGGATAGAAACAACGTCCCAATAGCTGATCAAGGTCCAATTGCTCTCATAATTGTGAACTAGAAATTTTTCTTTAATCTCAAGATCCCCCATCCTTTAAATGAAGAAAGAAATATGCATTGTTGATTATGATATCTAAGAATTTCTTCATCATTTCTATCATTTCATTAATTGTTGTATCCTCTTCTGGACAGATGGCTTTAGGATATGGTGGTGCTCCAGTACAAACCAGTTCTAATAATTATACTGTAGATATTAAATCTGATAATGAAACCTATTCTCTTGGAGATTCTGCTATCTTTTCTGGTAATGTAAACAAGTATGATGTAGAAAGAAATCTACGAATTTCCATTTTTAGTGGAAGTAATTTGGTTGTCACTCAAAAAGTTCCAGTAGATATTGATGGTACATTTTCTCATGAGATTCTATTAAATGAAAAATTCAGTGATGGAAAATTCACCGTCAAGGCACAATATGGAAATACAAAAACAACAATTGCAATAATTTCATTTACTGTAAATTCTGATGATACTGCATCTCAAAATAACAAAATCCCTGATTGGATTAAGAATAATGCAGGATGGTGGGCAGATGGTCAAATCGATGATAACTCATTTGTCGAAGGCATTCAATTCTTAATCAAAGAAAATTTTATGAATATCCCATTAACTGAACAAGGAGCATCTGCTCAAAATAACAAAATCCCTGATTGGATTAAGAATAATGCAGGATGGTGGGCAGATGGTCAAATCGATGATAACTCATTTGTCGAAGGCATTCAATTCTTAATCAAAGAAGGCTTCATGAAGTTATAATAATAAAGCAATTTTTTGAATTATTTCACCTTAAAACATATGAATAAAGTAGATTTATTTTCAAAGAAGTTCATAGATTTGCATGTCTAAATTTTCTTTGATTGCTATGGGAGGTACATTTGATATTATTCACAAGGGACATTTAACATTGCTTTCAAATGCATTTGAAATTTCTGATAAAGTAATCATTGGATTAACTAGTGATGAATTTGCTATAAAAAAAGGAAAAACTACAATCAACAAATATGAAAAAAGACTAGAAAATTTAACTAAAATTATTTCAAAAGAATTTCCAAATTCCTCTTTTCAAATAAGTAAACTAGATAATGATTTTGGACCTGCAGTTTTAAAAAAAGAAGTTGAAGCATTAGTTGTTAGTGATGAAACAAGTAATCAAGGAAATATGCTCAACAAATTAAGAGAAGAACGAAATCTTCCTCCTGTCAAAGTAATCATAATTCCTATGTTTTTGGCAAAAGATGGTACTAGAATATCTACTACAAGAATCAAAAATTCAGAAATTGATGCTGATGGTAACTTGCTATCAATTGACAAGTAGCTTATCGATCTTTGAGTAATTGGAATAAAACAAAATTAACAGATTGAGCCTCATGGCAATCATTAATCATATGATGAAAAAAATTGATACTGATGTAGCTAATCTTAAACAAGGTCTACATCCTCAAAATCTTTCATATTGGTATGATAAAGTTATTCGAGAGACCATTGAAATGGCTCCACCATGGCTACAAGATAAAATCAAAGTTCACCAAGATCCTGTCTTGACTATGAAATTCAATTTAGATATCTCAAAACGAGCTGTACGATATTTTATGATTGCAGTTGACAATAACTTGGATGATATGCCTTATTCGACAAAACTCTATTTTCTAAAAGTACAAGAAATAATGTCCACTGAAATGGATAAATCTTTGGTTTGATGTGGTTTTTTTCTTTTAGGCACAAATTAAAGCTCTAAGTATCTATAACCAATTGATCTCCAATTCTCTATCAATGGAATTATACAAATCAAAATATTCTGATGGAAAAACCGATGGAAGAAATTCAAGACGAGAAAATAAAACATCACGTTCTTTTAGAAATTCCAGAGATGATAGAGGCTCACGATATTCCAGAGATGATAGAGGCTCACGAAATGACAGTAGAGATGAATCTACAACTGTAACTTGTTCTGATTGTGGTACTGAATGTACAGTTCCATTTGTTCC
>NZ_JBSWSR010000008.1:0-97562 GCF_054095695.1 Candidatus Nitrosopumilus sp. bin_6a | reverse complement strand
AGAAACTGGAAATGAAACAGATGATGCAAGAGTTACTGCCATTATCAGTTGAAGAAAAGACTGAGAAACTACGTCAATACGTCAATTCTCTTTAGATTTTACAATTACCATTAGCAATTTTGTTTGGCCTTTACCTTTCTGAATATCTCCTCTAGTTTTAACATCTTGTAGGCCAGCTCTAGCTTCTTTCCTGTAACATAGCATAGTGAATTTGATAGTTTAACGACCTTATCGATATCCTCTTCCTTCTTGATCAAGGTCTCAAGTAATCGGATAATTCTGTTTAATCGCCTACCATCAATGTCCAATTCTTTCCATTTTTCAGCCATTTTACGCACAACTCCTCTTACCCATACGGTCTATTGCTCGTTTTATTGCAATGCTGATTTCTTTAACAATATCAGGTTCATCCATCCTCTGATAGTATATCTCGTCATACGGCATTATGGCACTCCTTACATCTACAAGTTTTAATTTCTGATTCTCCTTCTTCATCAACCCACCAAATTTCCTTCTTGTGTTCATTATGATATCCCTCTTTGCAACCATTACAGATTGGGTCTTCTACATTCCATAGATGCCATGAATTCATACTAGGCCATCAACTTCCTTTCCAGGTTTTAGAATTGTTCTGTCTTTGTGGAATATACTGTTACAAGTAGTACACATCATTACATTTGGAATGTTGCACTCTTTTGGTCCATGAAAACATGAACATGATGGACAGTTGATTATACTTGGTATGTATGTCAAACTGGCCTTACTCCTTTTACTAGTGTGAACTTTGTATTCTTTCTAGATTTTGGAACAATTAACGGACTGTTTCTTTTGATAAAGTTGCCTTCATGTTTGTAAGAGTAATCCCCTAGTGTTCCAATGTTGAATGGTAGTGCAGTTAGTATCATAGATAACAATGGATTCTCTTTAGGTATCTTTGTAAATTCGTGTGCTATCCCTTGTTCATCATGTCTAATCCAGTTTAGATTCTCTAATGTTGCTTGTAGAGTTTCATTTGAGAATATGTCTTGAAGATTCATCTCTGTCTTACCGCCCTCTTTGTCTGTGTTAGTTTTTTGAGAAGGTTGTTTTGCTCAACTAGTAATGCTTCAATGTTTTTCTCACGTCTTGCTTTTTCTTCAATTGCATCTCGTACTCTGTTTCGTAAGATAGTCTCACCTTGTTCTACTGCATCCTTTGCATGTTCTTGTATAGAAGACTCTGGATACTCTCCAATCTTTCCCATTCTGTATGTTCTAGTGTGAGTTTCTGGACCACAATTTGGACAATCTAGCTTAGAGTCGTAGGTCTGTTGACACTTGCCACATACTGTCACTGATAGTAGTGGCCTAATCACACCATCTTTTCTTGGGCTACATAGTGAGCACTCCCAGTCATCAGGATCTGGAATTTCACCAGATACCTCGTAGTGGCCACACTTTTGACATATTATTGTGTTATCTGGCAATTCTAAGATATTCCATTCAATGCGTTTTGGATTGCTGTACGCTTATCGCTTAGATTTTTTGCATTAATTGTAGTGTATGTACTTGCATCGAGGTTGATTTGACGTAGTACTCCCCCAAGTCTAGAGACATAGAATCCAGTAATATCCTCATCGGCATCACCTGGACTTTCTAGAAATCCTTGTGTTGTGTTTGGGTCGTTATCCTGTACCATTATTGTTCGTCTCCCTCATCTACAATCTTTGGTTCTTTAACACGATTGAGTTCTGTTTTGAATTTAGCTCTGCCAATTCTGAATTTGTATGCTTGAATTTCTTTATAGTGTTCCACCTACTCTAATTAATTGACCGTCTGCAACTTTTTCTAAAAATGATGAGTACGATTCAATTCCTTTTTTTGTTTTGAGTTTTTCCCGTACATCTTTGTGTACTGGAATTTCTACCATCCGTTCTGTCATGTACGGTCTACCCAAATATGGAATATAAGAAACGGTAATTTCATTTCTTAAACAACCTCGCTTTTGATTCGCTTGTTCTATTGTATCTAGGTCGTAACCTTGTTAAGTTTTTACAACAATAACAACGTGCACATTCTATCGTAATATATTTTTCACATTTACGACAATACTTTTGTCCATTGTCATATCCTTTGATTTGTTGAGATGGTTCTCTATCACACAGACCTTTACATAGACTGCTCAACTCAAACTCTCCTGTTGAATTATTTTTCTGACTTTCATCAGAGTTGCATTTCTTGTAAATTCCTTATGCGAGGTATTCTTTTCAAATTTTATTTCCCAGTGATGTTGATGAAGTAATGGTTTAGACCGATTAATCCATGACTTTAGCTGTGCTGAACTCTTGGGATAGTTTCTTGATTTCTTGTCAATCCCTTCACTTACGGCATATGATTCGAGTAGATTGAACCATTTACCGTTCTGATATGTCATTTCTGTCGCATTTTGGCCTTCAAAGGTGTCTTCTAGGAAGGAAATTATGCAATTGTTCTCATTTAGTAGGTCTGAATTGTGCTCCAACTTTGCAGAATAGTTCTTGAGAAATACACCCTCATCATGTCCTAGTGCTCTACTGATACATTCTCCCCATACTGCAAACTCTGCCATTCCAGGAATTGTTTTGGTATCTTCTATCACAATGTCAAAATATTGTATGGCCTCAGATAGTACAAAGAATATCTGACCGTATAGGTCTGGAAGTATCTCTTTGAATCTATCCATCACTTGTGAACGTGTTAGTTTTTCATCTGTTGGTATTCTTTCTGTAAAGTAATGTATTGAACGTCTAGCTAAATCACTGTGTTCAATATTTACAGATATACCATTGAGTACAATCTTTCTCTGAAACTTTAAGACAATTTCGTCTGCATCAGAATAGTTTTGTCTCTTAGAATAACTTGCACCGGTAACAGCTTTGCATAATGAATCGGATTGTTCCCCTGTAATGTCAGATAGATTGTCAAAGACTGCCATGTAGTTATTTGCAAATCTAACGTTAAGGTCATCATCGTTTCGTCCAAACTGTCCTAACTGTTCATCTAATTCAGTTCCACTAGGATCAACTAACATTTTGATTAGTGCACTTCTGTCACTCTTTGCAGAATCTTCCTGGCCAATGATTACAACAATTGGTGTTGGTACATGAGCTAAGAACTCACAAATGAGATGTTCTTTGAATATTGATTCGTTATCCATTCTAACTAATTTTGTAAACTCATCTAGTGGATTTCCTGTATACTCAAAATTTGGTTCAGGTATTCTGCTTTGTGATTTACTTCTTGCAAATATTGGAGTGTCATTTCCATGTGGAACAATACTTGTTTCATTCTCTGTAATTTTTACAAGATTCCAATCAGGACTAGCTAAGTCGATGTAGATTGATTTGTTATCACTGAAAATTCTTTTGCTGATTGGTGTTGGCTCTATATCTTTAGAAAAACTAGATTTGTCTCTGATCAGAGATATTACATTCTCATACATCTCATGGCCATGAAATTTCTCACATGTCTCATAATATCTCACCTTTAGCCACGAAATGGCACTATCTGAATTGAGATTGATTGATTCTTTGTGGCCGTCTACCTCTACTATCCCATAGAATTGAGATGAATCTGTGCTGGAGACAAATACCTGTTTGATGTTCTTTTCTGCAAATTCTAGTAGTTTGGTCTTATCATCGGTGGATTCCCTTAATTCTGAATCATGATTTGGTGGGGTGTAGGAGTCCTCTACATCAATATCGTGGCCTAAATCGTTGCAAATGTCTAATTCTTCAGGTTCACGAGTTTGCTCACAATTAAAGCAATAATGACTTCTATCCAATTTTAGATGTCTCCACTAGTTTTGTGATTCTTTCTTTGAGGTTGACAAGTAATCTCCTTTTTTCAAAAATTAAAGATTTGATTTCCTCTTTGGTATAGTTATCAATGTCCATACAGTATCGTACGGAAAATATCTTAAGAGAACTAATTTTCTAAAAACAAATTATTCTAGACCATATATTCAACATGGAACTAATAATCTCCCTACTTCTGGTAGGTAATTGGAACTAATATTTTGCGCCATTCTGGCGCTAATAGAACTTCCCTACATTGGAACTAGGGGGAACTAATAATGTCTCGCGGTTACCCCGACATAGGGAACTAATAATTTCTCGACTTGATGTCGACATGTGGAACTAATTTTATTTCGACTTCTGGTCGAATTGGTGAAACTAATACTCATCAACATATTCATTCTCCTTAACATAATATAAGGACAAACATTTTTGCTTAAAAATCTATTAGAATTTTTTAGAGAATTATTATCCTCACCAAAATCATACCTAAAGTGAGGATGGTGACCCTAGTGAGGCAATTGTTCTATGATAGTGTCATCTCATTAATTCTAATTTCTTGATTTCTGATTCTGTTTGTTCCTTTAACTTGTGAAGATTTTGTAGTTCCTGGATTGCTTTTTGCATCTTTAGGTTCTGCAATTCTAATTGTTCTACCTTGTCTGTCTGCTCTACAACCTCAACGGATTCATAAATCATCAAACTATTCTCTGCTCGTAGGTATTTCTCTGCAAGCTTGTCTTTGTTTCTGATGTATTGTTTGAGGTATCCCTTGTGACCAATGAAACCATGTGCAAATTCTTCGCCATATACCTCTGCTAATTGAGTTGCACAGTAAGCCCTTAGTGAGTGCATATTCTTCTTGTGTCTACCATTAGATTCGTATCTGTCAGTGAATCCTAGTTTGTCACGTACTCGAATCCAACATACTTCTTCATTGACTACGGATCTTCGTTTGCTATCGTTTACACCAAAAACTCGGTCATCATCATCAAGTTCACTCATTATTCTCTCAAGGAATGGTTTAGTTTCTCGTGTAACGAATGAAATCCTACCCTTCTTTGTTTTTGTGTATGTTGCAGGGATTGTAAGAGTAACGGGATTTGTAGTGATGTCTATGTCTCTTTTACGTAACTGAACGGCCTCACCAATTCGTAATCCAGAATCCTTTAGAGTCATGTAGAGTGCTTTTCTTTTTGGCATTGCATTGTCTACAAATTGTCTTATCTCTGCTTTGGTAAATGGTTCTGGGTCTTCATCTATCTTCTTTGGTAGTCTTACCATTCGTCTAAACTTTCTTTCAGAGAACTCTAGGTGGCCAAATTCTTCAAAATATTGTCTTAACACATGAATTGTTTTCTTGATTGATGAAGGATTATGTTTTTTGACTGTTGTAGTGTAGTGATTTCGTTTAACTATGATTTCAGGATGATCTTCTAGTAACCATATTACAAAATTATTACAAATCATGAACAATCTATCATAATTTCCATCTTTTTTGATAGCAGATTCAAGATTTCTTACTACTACATCTCCGTCTTCTTTGTATGATGCTTCACAGAATCTATCAAAGAGATTAAGTGAAGATTGTGTACCGAGTTGTGTTTTTTCTGCACCTCGTGTGTTGATGAACTGTTCTCTTGTTATTCTTGTATCTAGGTAACTCATGTTACTTTTTCATGGTTTTTCGTTAATAAGAAACGGGAAAGTATAAGATTTTGAATAAAGTAATCGGTTAATTATTAAGAACTTAAAACAATGCCAAATCTATTGAAAAGTTCCGTTTGGCATCCAAACACTCAGATGAAAGAATGGGAGTCTTTTGATAAAATTACTAACGGTAAAGGAATATGGCTAATAGACTCCGATGGGAATAAGATGATAGATGCCGTTGCATCAATGTGGTGTAACGTATGGGGACATTCAAATCCACAACTAATCAAAGCGATATCAGATCAAAGTAAAAAACTCCAGCATTCATCACAATTTAATCTGACAACAGAGCCTGCAGAAAAACTAGCAGGCAGTCTTGTAAAAACATCACCAGGTATGCACAAGGTGTTTTATTCAGACAACGGCTCATCTGCAATGGAAATTGCAATCAAAATGGCATTACAGTATTGGAAAAATATTGGAAATAAAAAGAAAACAGAAATCGCCACATTAGAAAATGGATACCATGGGGATACTTTTGGGGCAATGTCTGTAGGATATGTTCCAGAATTTTTTGGTAAATTTAAAAAACAGTTATTTACAACAATACAATTCCCAGTTCCTAACAAATATCGTATGCCAAAGGGATTAACCATAAATGATTACCAAAATTTTTGTTTGGATAAGATTGAGAAAAGATTTTCAAAAAAAGACAACATTGCAGCGTTTGTGATGGAGAGTGGTGCACAGGTTGCAGGGGGAGTTGTAATTTATCCTAAAGGATTTCAGAAAAAAATTAGTCAAATATGTAAAAAATATGATGTGTTGTTTGTTCTGGATGAAATTGCAACAGGATTTGGAAGATTAGGATCAATGCTACAGTACGAAGAACAAAAAAGTATTCCAGACATTGTAGCATATGGAAAAATGCTGACAGGCGGATATTTGACAATGGCTGCAACACTAGCAAATAAAAAAATATACAATTCATTTTTAGGAGAATTTAATGATTGGAAACATCTCTTTCATGGTCATACATATACAGGAAATCCAATTGCAGCCGCAGTAGCAAATCAAAATCTCAAAATGTACAAGAAAAATAATTTAATCAAAAAAATTCAAAAAACATCTAAAACTTTTAAAAAATTCTACAGTGAAATTTTAGAAATAGACATTGTAGGAGACATTAGACACAAAGGTATGCTCATGGGAATTGAAATAGTCAAAGACAAATCAAAAAAAATACCCATATCTCCTAAACAATCAATCAATAAAATATTCTTTGAAGAAGGAAAAAAGAACGGAATCTATCTTAGAACGTTAGGAAACATAGTCATGATTGTTCCCCCATTAGCAATAACTGAATCAGAATTGAATTTACTCCTGAAAAGAACAATACTGACAATAAAATCCGCAAAATCAAAGGTAGTTTGACTGTTAACCCCCACATCAACCAAGGTTAACCATTCCATTATTGTTATAAATGGAATAATAGTAATCAAAATAATGAATACTCTGGAATTTATCAAAGAGTGCCAAGAAAAGGTATTTTCTGGAAACCACATATCATCAGAAGATGCTAAAAAATTATTAGATATTCCAGAAGAAAATCTAAAAGATTTAGCAAAATGCGCAAATGAGATTACTCGAGATTTTAACGGAGATAAAGTGGACGTTGAGCAATTAAACAACATTAAAAAAAATGCATGTAGTGAAGACTGTACATTTTGTGGACAATCTGCATTTTTTGATACAGGAATAGAGTCATATCAATTACCAACTCCAGAAGAAGTTGTTATCAAAGCACAAAAAGCTAAAGATGAAGGTGCAGAATCATATTGCCTGGTTGCGGCATGGAGAGAACCATCTCCTACAAACTTTCAAAAAGTGTGTAAAATCATTGCAGAGATTAACAACAAGGTAGGAATTAGTGTAGAGTGCAGTTTAGGATTCCTGACACTAGAACAAGCAAAAAAACTAAAAGAACTCAGAGTAAAAAGATACAACCATAATTTAGAAACTGCAAAATCAAAGTTTTCTGAAATTTGTACTACGCACACATATGAAGATAGATTAAAGACGATAAGAATTGCCAGAGAAGCAGGATTAGAATTATGTACTGGCGGAATAATTGGTCTTGGAGAAACACGAGAGCAAAGACTAGAGTTAGCATTAGAGCTAGCTAGACTATATCCGGAAGAAGTTACCATCAACATCTTAGTTCCAGTTCCAGGAACGCCATTAGAATTGCAAGTTGACTTACCAAATTCTGAAATCGTCAGAATGTTTTCTGTGATCAGATTTCTATTACCTGAATCAGTGATCAAAATTTCTGGAGGTCGTGAAACAAATCTGGATGATTCTGGCGAAGAATTACTTCAAAGTGGAGCAAATGGAATCATTACAGCAGGGTATCTCACCATGAATGGAAATGAGGCTGAAAAAGACCTTAAAATGATTGAGCGAATTGGCCTTAAAGCATAAACTGAACTTTGTTGATTCAGAATTAGAAATTCTTAAAAAAAATAATCTTTACAGAAAAATGAAATATGGAATTTCCAAAGGTTCCAAAATAACTATCAATAATAAACAATTGATTAACCTATCTTCAAACGATTACTTGGGGATTCCAACAACGAAAATTCAAATCAATCAATTACAATCAAGTTCAAGATTAATTTCAGGAAATGATGATTCTTATAAAAAGATGGAAGAAGTACTTGCAAAACACAAATCACAA
Source organism: Candidatus Nitrosopumilus sp. bin_6a (assembly GCF_054095695.1). Classification (NCBI taxonomy): domain Archaea; kingdom Thermoproteati; phylum Nitrososphaerota; class Nitrososphaeria; order Nitrosopumilales; family Nitrosopumilaceae; genus Nitrosopumilus; species Candidatus Nitrosopumilus sp. bin_6a. Next base: position 89,355 of record NZ_JBSWSR010000008.1, on the reverse strand, counting down.
GAAAGTAGTTTAATCTATCCTACAGGGTATATGGCAAATCTTGGAGCAATTTCAACTATTGTGAAAAAAGGAGATTTGATTCTAAGCGATGAGTTAAACCATGCAAGTATAATAGAGTCATGCAAATTATCAGATGCAAAAGTTTCAATCTACAAACATAACGACATGGAAGATTTGAACAAAAAAATGAAAGAGAAAGGAAAAAACAAGTTTGTAATAACTGAAGGTATTTTCAGTATGGATGGCGATTTGTCATCATTAAAACAAATTACAGAGATTGCAGAAAAATCAAAAGCAATAACAATAGTAGATGATGCACATGGGGATTTTGTGATAGGTAAAGATGGTAAAGGGACTCCTGAATATTTCAAAATTGCAAAACAAATTGATTTGTACATAAGCAGTTTAAGCAAAGGGTTAGGATCATTTGGAGGATACATCGCATCTCAAAGAAACGTCGTTGATTTGTGCATAAACAAATCAAAATCTTTCATCTACACATCAGCATTGCCTTCCTTTTTGATAGAATATTCGCTCAAGAAATTTCAATCCAACAGAGAAAAACAAAAGAAAATACTCGAAAAAAATACAAAACAACTCACAAAAGGCCTTAAAGAAATTGGATATGAAATAAACTCTCACTCTCAAATAATTCCCATTATAATAGGAAATGAAAAAAAAGCCATGGAATTTGGCAAATTTTTGTTCGATAATGGAGTCCATGCACAGCCAATTAGATACCCAACAGTCCCAAAGAACAAAGCTAGGCTAAGAGTATCAGTGACTGCATGGTTATCAAGTGCAGATATTGAGAAAGCATTGAGTATTTTTGAAAAGGGGCATCTAAAATTTTATGATTAACGCATAGCATCAAAGCCACCAATTGCAGGTGAACCTATTATTACTGCAAATGCAACTATGATGCCCAAAACAATTCCAACAATAATGAATCGCTTATTCATGTTAAAAATAAGGACACCCTAGTTAAAAATGGATTGAATCAAGATGTGGAATAATCCTTTAAAAGAAAAATTGTAAAGGGGAGATATGACTGAGATTACCATACTAGTGGCAGTACTTGCAGGCCTTGGTTCTTTTGTTGCGCCATGTATCTTACCTATGATCCCAGCATTTCTTGCATACATATCAGGAACTACTTTAACAGAATTAAGTTCCAAAAACGGTACGGTTCTACACATTAACAGAGTGAACATTATTCTAAATACAATATTTTTTGTTTTAGGTTTTTCAATCGTATTCTCAATATTAGGAGTAATTATCAACAGTGTTCTTTCAATCACTGCAGGAGAATTTATTGAAAGTCTTAACACGATAGGGGGAATTATCATTGTAGCGTTTGGTATATTTTTGCTACTTTCTACAAAAATTAATTCATTGAACATAGAGAAAAAATTCTTTCCAAAAAATTCAAAGTCTAGTTATCCAATGTCATTTGTTTTTGGTTTATCATTTGCTGCAGGATGGACTCCATGTGTAGGTCCAATTCTAGGAACAATTCTCACTTTGGCTGCAACGACACCATCTATTTCATTTAGTTTACTACTTGCATATTCTTTAGGACTAGGAATTCCATTTATCGTAATAGGTATTTTCTTCTCAAGAGCAACAGGAATCATTCGTTCAATGTCTAGACATTTGAAATATTACAACGTGATATTAGGCTCATTTATCATCATTTTGGGAATTCTAGTATTTACAAATCAACTTGCTTATATTGCAAATTTTCCACTTCTTAACAAATTGGTGCTACTAGGATGATACTATGAATTCAGAAATTAAGACAGGTTTGATTTTTGGGTTAATAATTGCTGCAGGATTAGTCATGGTAGGAATGATTTTTTCATCATTTGATCAAAAAGTAGAGTCATCTACAGTCTTCGAGGGCATTAACTCTCTTTCTAGTATTGACAAGTCTAAATTCAAAAAGGCTCCAGAATTAGTCGGAATTGCAAATTATCTAAACATTAGACAAGATGAGTTAAACAAAGAAATGAAAGGAAAAGTTGTCTTGTATGACATTTGGACATACAGTTGCATCAACTGTATCAGAACATTGCCATACATTACTGCATGGAATGACAAATATTCTGATCAAGGATTGTTAATTATAGGAATACATTCACCTGAATTTGAATTTGAAAAAGATCCTGAAAATGTAAAAATGGCAATTGAAAAATATGGAATTACTTATCCTGTTGTAATGGATAATGATATGAAAACTTGGAAAGCTTTTGAAAATAAATATTGGCCAAGAAAATATATCGCAGACCATGAAGGATTTCTAAGATATGACCACATTGGAGAAGGCAGATATCAAGAGACAGAGAAAGTTATTCAGCAATTACTAGAAGAAAGAGCTATGGCAACAGGGATTGATCTAAAATCAAAATCATCCCTTGTAGACATTGAAGAATTTCAACACTCTATATTCAGAACACCAGAATTGTATTTTGGATATAAATTTGCACAAAACAGAAATCAACTAGGAAGTGAAGAAGGATTTCAACCAGGGAAAACTGTTTCATATTCTGAACCAGACAACACAGAATTACACAAATTCTATCCTGTAGGATTATGGAAGAATTATGAAGACGGTATGAAATTAGCATCAGATGTAGGATCTATCAAATTGTTATACAATGCAAAAGAAGTGAACATAGTAACTGAAAATAATGCAGAATTGGAAATATTTCTAGACGGTATTCCGCTACCTAAAGAATATTCAGGAAATGACATCATGAAAGATAATTTTATCAAAGTGACAGATGCAGGTTTGTACAACATCATATCTAGTAATTCTAGTACATCTCATTTGTTAGAGATTAATGTTAAAGGGAAAGATTTCCAGATATTCACGTTTACCTTTGGATAGTGTAACTATACCATGCTGTAACTCCAGTTACACCATCTAGGGTTACAAATCTCTTTAAAAGAAAAAATTCAACTATATTTTGGATTAAAGTATGATTAGTAACTCTTGGAACAAAACTGACGGCATAAGCATATCTCAGAAAGTAATGGGAAAAGTAAGGCCTGACGAACCATTAAAAAATAAGATTGATCTAGCGCAAAAAAAATTACAATTTCAGATTTCAAAATTAGAAGTAATTAATGAAAAATTACAGAAAAAACATGACGTAATTTTTGAAAAAATTGTTAATGCACAAAGAAATAACAAGCCAAGCTATGCACAAGCATATGCAGGAGAATTAACTCAAGTTAGAAAAATGAAGAACATGGTTAGTGGAGCAAAACTATCCATGGAACAAGTTAAACTTAGACTAGACACAGTTTCAGAATTAGGAGACGTAGTAGTTACACTCAGTCCATGCATGTCAATCATTAAGGGGTTAAGTCCATCATTGAGTGGAATTATGCCAGAAGCAAATGCATCAATGCAAGATTTGTCACAAATTCTCGGGGATGTAATGTCTGGATCCTCAGTAGGTATTGGAGATAGTATGAGTATGGCTCCAGAAACAAATGCAGACACATTAGCAATTCTAGAAGAAGCACACAGTGTCATTGCAGGACAAACAAAATCTTCAATCCCAGATGTTCCAGATTCACTCAAACGTCAAATTGTTGAGAAAAAGACAGATATCTTCATCTAGAATGTCATTCTGTAAATAAAAATAAAAGAAAACAATCACTTTGATTTCTTTTTACTTTTTTGAATCAAAATTTTTTTGATTCTAGATATTGTAGGATAGCTATATCCACGTCTACGATAATTTGCAATCATCATTTTCCAATTTTTTAATCTCCACTGAGCTTGCTCAGTAGTAACTGAATGTACTTCTTTTTGAATAATGCTTTTTCTTCCAACCTTTAGTGTACCTGCATCTTTTGCAGACCATCTGTTTTTTGCAAATTTCAGACCGGTAAGAATTTCTTCCATAGGCATTTCCTTGAAATATTCTTTTAATTTTTTTAATTCAATATCTGTGGGTGTTTTAGATACAGATAATTCAATAGTAGGTTTTGCCATAATGATCCATCCATACCATACTTTAAGAGAATCCCGCTAAAGGAGAATTAACAAAACATGATCATTTTTCGTCATGTTTGTAATGTCACAAACATTTAATGTAAAATAACAGCCATTAAAACAATGAAAGAAATTGTATTGAGTTTAATGTTGCTATCCCTAATTCCTGTTGCATTTGGACAAGAATATCCTGAATTAGGAGTAAAAGTTGAGGTTGTATATGATAATTTAACAATTCCTTGGAGTATAGATTGGTTACCTGATGGAACCATATTATTTACAGAAAGAAATGGGAATCTTAGAATTATTCAACATGGCATATTGTTAGAACAACCTATTCTGTCATTAAATGTGGGAGGAATAGAAGGAGGAATGTTAGGAGTCACAGTTGACCCAAAATATTCTGAAAATAATTACATTTACTTGTATTACACTTATAGTGAATTTTTAACAACAACAAACAAACTTGTTCGTTATCAATACTCAGATGGAATACTGATTGAGGACAAAATATTGATGGATGGAATACCCGGTGGTCCTTTTCATGATGGAGGAAGAATTCAGTTTGGTCCTGATGGAAAACTTTACGTTACAACCGGAGAAGCAGGCAATCCAGATTTATCACAAGATTTGAATTCACTTGGAGGAAAAATTTTAAGGATTAATTCAGATGGAACAATTCCCAATGACAACCCATGGAAAAATTCTCCAATCTATTCTATAGGACATAGAAATCCTCAAGGAATCGATTGGGATGATTCAGGAAATCTGATTGCTACAGAACATGGACCATTAGGTTGGAGAGGAGTTGCTCATGATGAAGTAAATCAAATAATTCCAGGCAAAAATTATGGATGGCCAGACGTTATTGGAGATGAAAAAAAAGAACATCTTCAAAGTCCAATTCTACATTCCGGAGAAGATACATGGGCACCATCAGGTTCTGAATTCTACTATGGGGATAAAATTCCACAATGGGAAGGAAAATATTTTGTTGCAACATTACGTGGAAACCATCTTCATATGATTGATTTTGATTTAGAAAATAATATAGTAATATCACATGAAAAATTGTTTCAAGATGAATTTGGAAGATTAAGAGATGTTCAGACAGGTCCAGATGGGTTTTTGTATATTCTTACTAGCAATCAAGACGGTAGAGGAATTCCCAAAGTAGGAGACGATAAAATTCTAAGAATTGTTCCTTTAGATTATAATGATACATCTAAAAATAATACATTAGATGAATCAAGTACAATAGATTTTCAAGAGACTAGAGCATATGTTGAAGAAATTTATGTATATGCAGGATTGAGTTTATTTTCCATACTAATTGGTTTTTTCATATACACAAAATTGAAGAATAAAAAATAGTGATCAGTAGTTTAAAAATTACTTTAAAGGAAATCTATTTTTAACAATTAATTGGAATATTGGAATTTTTACAGATCGTCATATACATACCAAAACCAAGAATAATTGCAGCAAATGTTGCCAATGGAACTAGTAGAAAAAAATTGGTTTTGCGACCCATGTCATTATCAAGTTGAATTACCTATAAAATTGTGACAGTGTTATTCGATAATAATGGTAAAAATGCCAATAGTTTTTGGATCTTGTAATTGAGTCACCATATTACGAGGTAACAGGTCTGATGCCTTGTCACATTCTATAGCAAGCGTTCTTGGACAAATAAAATCACTTTTTCTAATAACAATGTCTTCAGTATGAGTTAAAATAAGATCAGGGTGTCCTTTTCCTTCAACAACAAAGTCATCATTACCTACTTTGATTGAAAAAATTACTTTAGATTCAGGGTTTTTGAGTTTATTTTTCAATTCTTCAGGTAAATCCGCACAGCTAGACTTTGCATTTACACCAATTATACAATCACCTCTAGGAGTCAAATGAGAGTCTTTTGTGATTTCTATAGTTTTTTGATGATTAGAACGAATGTTTTCATGTCCAGAAAATTCAATTTCAAATTTCATAAATCCGTAAGAAATTCAGTTTCAAATTAAGGTTTGATTTGAAATCGAATCATCTACATAGGCTCCGATCAAAGCAACGAAGGTTCTGAATTGTGGGCATGGTTTAAATTGAATAATCAAAGCATTGCAATCAAATGCTTCCTGCACAACAAGGTTACGACAGAGCTATTACCGTATTCTCACCAGACGGCAGATTATACCAAGTAGAATACGCCATTGAAACAGTAAGAAGAGGAACAATAGCTGTTGGAATAAAATGTAAAGACGGAATTATAATTGCAGTTGAAGAGAAACCTAGAAAATTACAAATTTCAGATACAGCTCAAAAGATTTTTCAAATTGATGATCATGTAGGAGTTGCAGCTGCAGGATATATCCCAGATGCAAGAAGTCAAGTAGATAATGCAAGATTCTTTTCACAAAGTAACAAAATGATTTACGATGAACCTGTAGAAGTTGAAACAATAGCTAAACATTTAGCTGATCAATGTCAACAATATACACAGTATGCAGGTGTAAGACCTTATGGTGTTGCATTGATTCTTGGAGGCGTAGTAAACAATACACCTCAATTGTATCTAACTGATCCTAGTGGAACATACATCTCATATGATGCAATAGCAATTGGTTCTGGATCTGATCAAGTAACTGACTTTTTAGAAAAAACATACAAAGAAGATCTTTCACTTGATGATGCTTCAGCATTAGCTTCTGCAGGAATTTATCTTTCAAGTGAAGATAAAGATGGAACAAGTCATATCAGGATGGCACATATCAAAAAAGAAACTGGATTGTATGAATTGGTTTCAGAAGAGCAGATTACAAAATACGCCAATGTTGCCAAAGAGAAATATCCACACGAACAAAAATAATTATCCATAATACCTGTGAGATTAAATTACATTGAAATTATCTGTTGCAATTCCCCAGTCTGCATTATCAGACGAATCTTTGAAAATTGACAAGACCAGAAAAATTTCAGTATTAGCAAGAGCGTGTGCAATTTTTAAAGTGGATACAATATACATCTATCAAGAAGGTAACAATAAATCAGAAGGAGGTCTGATGGTAATGATTCTGAAATATTTAGAAACACCGCAATTTTTGAGAAGACGATTATTCCCTAAAATGAATGATCTAAAATTTGCAGGAGTATTACACCCATTAAGAATTCCTAGCCATGTTACACCAGTGAATTCTAAAAAAATCAAAACAGGAGATATCAGAGAAGGAATTGTAGTTAGTGTGAAAGGAAAAAAATTTGTAGATGTTGGAATTAACCAATTAATTCAATATTATGGGAATACAACTACTGGGAAAAGAGTTACAGTTAGATTCAAAGAAGGATATCCTAAATTATCAATCAAAGATATCGACAAAAGTGAAATTCCAACATATTGGGGATATTCAGTAAAAGAAAGAGCAAACTTGTTTTCAATATTATCAGAATGGAAAGGAAATATAATTTTGACATCAAGAAAGGGAAAGCCCGTATCAAGTGAACAACTAACAAAATACACAAAATCAGATGAGCCAACTCTAGTCGTGTTTGGATCTCCAGAAAAAGGGATACATGAGATCATAGGTGGGAGGATGAACAAAGTGCAAAATGCAAAATCATTAAACTTTTTTCCAAATCAAGCCACTGAAACAGTACGTCTAGAAGAAGCACTTCTTGGAACTCTGGCAATTATTAATGCTCACAGACAGTAACAACATGACGGAAAGAAAAAATTTCTTGTTATTGGCAATAGGATTTGGGGTCATAGGTGTAATTATTGGAGGATATACAATTTGGAATTCCATTTCAGATGTATTTTTTCCATGACAAACTAGGCACAGTTGGTTAACCTAGTTTTTTTTAGTGGTTAACGATATCTCACATGGTTTAATAGAGGGGTTTCGATGATTCGATTTAATCATGGGAGCTCGTAAAAGACATCAACCACGTAGAGGCAGTCTTGCATACTCACCTAGAGTTCGTGCAAAAAGCATGGAAGCAAGAATTCGAGCTTGGCCAAAACTTTCAGCAACAGATGAACCAAAAATTTTAGCACATTGTGGATTCAAAGCAGGATGTGTTCAGATTGTAAGCATTGATGATCGTGATAAAGTTCCCAATGCAGGAAAACAATTGGTAAGTTTAGGAACAGTGTTAGTTACACCACCAGTTTTAATTTTAGGAATCAGAGGTTATTCAAAAGATCATGATGGCAAACATGCAGAGTTTGATGTCTATGCAGAAGATATTCCAAAAAACATTGCAAAAGAAATTACAATTAAAAATACAGCAGGATCAATTGAGAATGCAGAATCAAGATTAAGAAAAATCAAAGAGATCTATGCAATTGTAGCAGTTTCTCCAAGAGACGCAGGATTAGAAATGAAAAAACCATATATTTTTGAAGCAATGGTAAGCGGTGGAGATATTGAAAAACAATTTGCACATGTCAAAGAATCATTAGGAAAAGAAATCAAAATTGAACAAATTTTTGAAACTGGTGCAACTGTAGATGTTGCAGCAATTACAAAAGGTCATGGATGGCAAGGAGTTATGAGAAGATGGAACGTTAAGAAGAAACAACACAAATCAAGAAAAACAGTAAGAGAAGTCGGTTCATTAGGTCCAATTTCACCACAAAGTGTCATGTATACAGTTCCAAGAGCAGGTCAAACAGGATTTCATCAAAGGGTAGAATACGATAAGAGAATTATGATTATGGGCAATACAGAATCAGATAAAATAAAAATTAATCCAGATGGCGGATACAAACACTTTGGTTTGGTTAAAGGAGATTTCATCATTCTAAAAGGTTCTGTTCCAGGAACTTACAAGAGATTGATTAAACTAAGAACACAGATCAGAAATGCACCAGTTAAGATTACTAAACCAAACATTTTGGAGGTTGTAATATAATGAAAATAACAACATACACAACCACAGGAACAAAAGATAGTGAAATAGAATTACCAATAATTTTCTCAACACCATTTAGAAGAGAATTAATCCACAAAGCTTTCACAAACTTGACATCACACAAATTCCAAAGACAGGGAAGAAAGCCAATGGCAGGCATGGATGTAGTTGCAGATTCTAACGATCCTCCAACTGGACAAGGCGTATCTCGTGTAGCAAGAATGCAAGGTGGTGGTGGTGGAAGACAAGGACAAGGAGCCGAAGTAGCATCTACAAGAGGAGGAAGACAAGCACATCCACCAATTGTTGAGAAAGTAATTTACAAGAAATTGAACAAAAAGGAGAATAAACTAGCTCTATGTTCTGCTATTGCAGCAACTGCATCAAAAAATCTTGTAGAATTAAGAGGTCATAAAATAGAAGGCATTGAATCATTTCCAATTATAGTTTCAGATGACATAGAATCCATTTCAAAAACAAATGAAATCACTAAAGTGATGGACTCATTGAAATTATCACAAGATGTTAAAAGACTAAACGCACGAAAACCACGTTCTGGACAATCCAGACTTAGAGGAAGAAGTAAAAAAACAGGAAAAAGTGTATTGTTTGTAACTGCAGATTCTTCTAATTTATCAAAAGCAACAGGTTCATTGCCAGGAGTAGAAGTAAGAAATGTGAAAGAACTCAGTGTTTTAGATTTAGCTCCAGGTTCTGATCCTATTAGATTAACAGTATATTCCAAATCAGCAATAGAAGAGATTGGAAAAATTAAATCAACACATCTAGAAGTAATGGTGAAAACACAATGAATGTAGATCAAGCAATGAAAATTATCATCAAGCCATACATTACAGAAAAAACCTTTGCAATGGTTGAAAATGAGAGTAAAATTTGTTTCATAGTAGAGAGATCAGCTAATAAATCAGAAATTTCAGAAGCAGTTAAAACACTTTACAAAGAAAATGTCAAAAAAGTGAACACTGCAAGAACAATTTATGGCAAAAAAGCTTTTGTTCAATTTGAAAACACCGAAAAAGCTAGAGACCTGGCAACAAAGATAGGAATGCTATAATATGGACCATAAAACTCGAAGACTAACAGAGGAAATAAGAAATGGTTAAAGAATTTTTATACAGAGGCATTCCAAAAGAGGAACTAGATAATCTATCATTAGAAAAATTATTCTTATTATTCAATTCAAGACAAAGACGATCATTAACTAGAGGGATTACAGACGGAAAAAGAAAGCTAATTGAAGAAATAAAATCTGCAAAAGCAGGAAAATTAAAAAATCCAATCAAAACTCATGTCCGAGATTTGATTGTTCTACCATACATGGTAGGTGTTACAGTAAATGTATTTTCAGGAAAAGAATTCCAACCAGTTGCAATGACAGCAGAAATGATTGGACATTACTTGGGAGAATATGTAATAACAAACAAGAGAGTTTCACACGGTGCCCCAGGTGTTGGTGCATCAAGATCCAGTCTCTACGTACCGCTAAAGTGATTATTATGGGTAGATTCAATTACGCTTTCCAAAATTATGATCCAACGAGACATGTTCGTTCTTCATTAAGAGAGAAAGACATCTCACACAAACATGCACGTGAAGTTGCAGTATCAATTAGAGGTCTATCAATAGAAAAAGCAAGAGATTACCTTATTGCAGTTATTGAAGAGAAAAGAGCAGTTCCATTTAGAAGATATAAAAATCAAGTAGGACATAGACCAGACCCAGGTGTAATGTCAGGACGTTATCCACAGAAAACAGCAAAAGAGTTTATCAAAGTTTTAGATAATTTAGAATCAAATGCAGAATACAAAGGAATGGATTTAGATAGATTACGAATTGTAAACGCAACTGTCCATAAAGGAGTAATTGTAAAAAGATTCATCCCAAGAGCAATGGGAAGAGCAACTCCAAAGAACAATGTATTAACTCACGTAGAATTGGTGGCAAAGGAGATTTAGAAATGTCTGCAGTAAAAAATGTAATCAAAGACAACTATAACATGATGCTACTCAAAGATTATCTTAGAGAGGCAATTAAAGACGCAGGTTTCTCACATGCAGAAATATCAAAAACACCCGTAGGAACAAGAGTTGCATTACATGTAACAAGACCAGGAATTGTCATCGGTAGAAAAGGTTCCGGAATTAGATCATTAACGGATAAACTTGCTACAGACTTTGGATTAAAGAATCCACAAATTTCAGTAGTTGAAATTGAAAAACCAGAACTTGCACCAAGTGTAATGTGCAACAGAATGGCATCACATCTTGAAAGAGGAACTGCATTTAGAAGAGCGACCATGTGGACATTAAAGCAAATCATGGAAGGGGGAGCAATGGGCGTTCAAATTACAATTTCGGGCAAACTTAGAGGTGACCGTTCAGCATTTGAAAAACACACTCAAGGGATTTTACCAAGAGCAGGACATCATGCAGAAATTGTAGTAGATGAAGATATTGCACATGTACAAACAGCAATGGGATTAATTGGAATTAGAATTAGAATTGCAAGAAAAGAAAGACTCATTCCAGAATTTGAGATGAGAACAGAAAAATCAAGAAAAGAAAGACAAGCAAAAGCAGATAAAATAAAAATTGAAGAAATTGATGTGGAAGGGGCCAAAGTTGAAGTTGTTAAAGCTAAAGGCAAATTAGATAAAGCAAGATCAGAATCCGAAAGAATTGCACTAGAAGCAAAGAAAATGGAAGAACTTGAGACAATGGAAGAAGAGGAGGCCAAAATGAAATGACCAGACTAAGTATGAAAACAATTAACCAATTAAATGAAAAAGATCTGAAAAGTAAAGTTCAAGAAACACGTACTGAACTTGCCAAATTAAGAATTGATGCATCTAAAGGAACCTTAAGAAAAGAAAGTGGCAAACTAAAACCACTACGTCATGATATTGCAAGAATGCTAACACGATTAAATGAGATGAGGAGAGAAAAATGATTACTGCAGACAACATAGTGTCACATGAATTTATTGGATTAGATACAGAAATAACAAAATCAACCAACCCTCAAGTAGTAGGATTAAATGGAAGAATCATTAATGAAACAAAATCAATGTTTGCAATAAATACAGAAAAGGGTGTAAAGTCAATAGCAAAATCTACCAATAGTTGGAAATTCACAATCGGTGGAAAAGGAATTGTTGTTGAAGGTTCAAAAATTGCAAAAAGACCATTTGATAGAATCGGAGGAAAAGCATGACTCAAAATATAGGAATTAAGGTAAAAGAGCCAACTAGAGAATGTACAGATAAACACTGTCCATTCCACGGAGGTTTATCAGTAAGAGGTAAATTGTTTGATGGCAAAGTAACTGGAAGTAAAGCAAAACAAACCATTACTTTACAAAAAGATGCACCGCTTTACTTTAGTAAATTTAAGAGATATGCAAGAGGAACAAGTACGATTCATGCACATGTTCCAGGGTGTATTGATGTTGAAACAGGAGATCATGTATTGACTGCAGAATGCAGACCAATTTCAAAATCAGTATCCTACGTTGTTGTGGAGGTTAAGGCATAATGGCAAAGCAAGCAGGTAAAGGAGTAGAAGAATTTAGACCATATGTAACTAAGGCAATTCCAATTGGAGCAAATATTGTATGTGCAGATAATTCAGGTGCTAAAACTTTAGAAGTCATCAATGTTCCAAGACATCACACTAGATCATCAAGACTCGCATCAGCATCGGTGGGGGATTTTTGTAATGTTGTAGTAAAAAAAGGTCCTGCAGAACTAAGAAAGCAAGTTTATGGCGCAGTAATTATTAGACAAAAATATGCAGTACGTAGATTAAACGGTGTAAGAGTTTGTTTTGAAGATAACGCAGCAGTACTTATCACTCCAGAGGGAGAAACAAAAGGAACAGACATCAAAGGACCAGTAGCAGCAGAAGCTTCAGAGAAATGGCCAAGAGTAGCTAACTTGGCATCAATGGTGGTATAAAAAATGAAACCAACTAAAATGCGTAATCAGATGATTTACCAAGCAACATTCCAAACTAAAAATAAACAACTTGGAAGTGCACTTTCTAAAGATCTTCGTAAAAAATATGGAAAAAGAAGTGTCAGAGTCGTAGAAGGAGATAGCGTCACTATACTTAGAGGGGAATTCAAAGGAGTAGATGGCAAAGTCTCAAACGTATCTGTAGAAAAAAGCAGTGTAGCAATTGAAGGAGTTAAGAAAGAAAAAACTAAAGGAGACAAATTTGATGTATATATTCACACATCTAATCTAGTAGTTACTTCACTTAACAGCGAAGACAAATGGAGAATTTCAAAATTAGAGGGAAAAGAACCACAAAAACAAGCAAAAACAGGATCTGAGTCATCCAAAGAAGCCCCTAAAGAAACAAAAGGAGCAGACAAGGCCAAAAAAGAAGGAGATAAAGAATAATGGTAAGCATATCAGGTAGTAAAAAACTCAAACGTCAAATGGCCCCACAATTTTGGGGAATTGCTAGAAAAGACAAGAGATTTGTAATCACAGTAAAACCAGGTCCACATAAAAAGAGTCATTCAGTTCCAACAGCAGTATTTCTTAGAGACACATTGAATATTGTCACAAGTTTGAGAGAAGCAAAATCTGCAATTTACTCTGGTAGAGTAAAGATTGACGGAGTGGTAAGAAAATCACTTCATCATGCAATTGGTTTAATGGATGTGGTAGAATTACAAGATGTCAAAGACATCTATCGTCTGGTTCCTACAGAAGACAAATTACTAAAACCAATTAAAATAAACGAATCAGAAAAATCTAAAAAACTCGTTAGAGTTACAAGCAAAACAACAATCAACAAAGGTAAATTACAAATTGGATTTCATGATGGTCGTTCAACATTGTCAGATGCCAAAGTAAACATAGGCGATACTTGTCTAATACAAATTCCAGATCAAAAAATTCTTGAAATAATCAAATTAGAAACAGGTTGTCAAGGCTTAGTGACAAGAGGAAACAACGCAGGCAGAATAGGAAAAATTGAAACCATTGAAGAAGGAACATTCATTCTGCCAAAAAGAGTCATCTTAGCACTAGAAGATAGAAAAATCGAAATACCTGCAGACATCATTATGCCAATTGGAAAAGAGGAGCCAATAATTCAATTAAAGTGATCATATGTCTCAAGTAACAGAATCCCCAATGAAGAAAATCTCTTTAGAGAAAGTCGTATTGAATATGGGTCTTGGTAAATCAGGTGACGTTATCAATATTGCACAAAAAGCTTTAGAACAGATTTCTGGAAAGAAACCTTCTACACGAAATGCAAAAGCAGCATACAGGGATTGGGGAGTTAGAAAAGGAGAACCAATAGGAGTGGCAGTTACAATCAGAGGAGATGATGCAGTAGCATTATTGAAAAGATTACTTGAAGCTAAAGGAAACACAGTAAACGGAAGATCATTTGATAATTTTGGTAATTTCTCATTTGGAATTAATGAACATATAGACATACCAGATGTAAAGTATGATCCACAAATAGGAATTCTAGGTCTTGGAATTTCAATTACATTGACCAGACCAGGATATGGAATTAGAACTAGAAGTAAACACAAGGCAAGAGTAGGTAAAACTCATGTTATCAAAAGTCAAGAAGCAAAAGATTATCTAGCAAAAGAGTTTGGAGTGACCGTAACATAATGGCAAAAGATAGATCTTACGAAACAACAGGTAGAAAGAAACATGACTTTGGTAGAGGTTCCAGATGGTGTAAAAGATGTGGAGATTATACCGCAGTTATTCAAAAATATGATTTAATGTTATGCAGACGATGCTTCAGAGAAGTCGCAACATCTTTAGGGTTCAGGAAAAACAAGTGAGATAACATGCCAGCAACAAACATCTTAGCAAATCTATTTGTCACACTTTACAATAATGAAGCCAGAAGAAAATCCGATTGTGTTATTCTTCCAACATCAAAGTTAGGAATTGAAGTCCTAAAAACACTTCAGAAAGATGGCTATATTGGAGAATTTGAACATATTGATGATAAGCGAGGTGGCAAATTCAAAATAAAACTATTAGCAAAAATTAACAAATGTGGCGCAATATCCCCAAGATTCAAAGTCAAAAACGACGAATACAATAACTGGGAGCAACAATATTTGCCTGCATATGACAGAGGAATGCTTCTTGTTACTACAAATCAAGGAGTAATGTCCCATCATGAAGCATCACAAAAAGGAATAGGAGGATTTTTGATAGGATATGTCTACTAAACAAATTGAAGAATTCAAAGACCAGGTAGATATTCCTGAAGGTGTAACAGTCACAGTAAACAAACACATGGTATCCTTTGCAGGACCATTGGGAAAAACACACAAGAGTTTCAGAAGCATACCAATCAACATAGAAGTAAATGATGGAAAAGTTCTACTTACCGCAATTAACCAAAAGAAAAAAGATTATGCAATTTTACATACTGCAAGATCAATTATCAGAAACATTTGTGAAGGTCTAGTAACAGGATATACAATTAAAATGAAAGTTGTATTTTCACACTTTCCAATTACTGTAAAAGTAGAAGGTAAAAAAATCCTAATTGAAAACTTTCAAGGAGAACGTGCACCAAGAATTACACATATTGTAGGTAACACCAAAGTAGTTCCTAAAGGAGAAGATGTAATACTCACAGGAGAAGTATGGACAGACATTACTCAAACTGCAGCAAACATTGAACTAAAATCTAAAGTAAAGAATAAAGATCACAGAGTTTTCCTAGATGGTATCTATTCATTTGAAAAAAGTAAAGGTATAGAAAAATAAAATTCTAATTTAGTCAATGACTCTAGATCCTGAATTTTCAAAACAGACTACTGATTTAATCCAACAAACATTAGAATTATACAAATCTGCAGGAGCATCCCCAAGGATTGGGGAAACATGGGAATGTGGCAACATTGGGGACTTTTTGTGTGGTTTTTTTGTTGGAGAGATGGTGGGTTCCGCACTAAGTGCATTTCAAATTGTTCACAGAAGAGAACCTACAGCCGATGAACATCTAGAGATTATAGAATTAGTTGAGAGTCATGCAAAAGAAATCAAAGAGTTTTTTGTGAAATTCAACTGAACATTTTCTAATTTCAGTCTATTTTGTATAGTCGCAAAGATTAAATCACTTTTGGCAAGGTCTTATCTTGTGCCTCCCTAGCTCAGCGTGGTAGAGCAACCGGCTGTTAACCGGTTGGTCACCAGTTCAAGTCTGGTGGGAGGCGCTCTTATTTCTAAACTCGAGTTTTGAAACATTCTATTTGTATAAATATCACATATCAAAGGTGTAAAAATAACAATATTTCTAAATTCGAATTTAGAAACATTGATCGGTTGTTAGTAATTTGTTTACTCTATTAGACAACATAGATCTAATAGATGATCGCATATTAAGAATAATGCAGGAGGTTTACATTGGTCAGAACTAGAAGGGCCAACAGATATTGTGTGGATTGTGGGGCCAGATTAGTGTATTACCCAAGATTATCAAATCCAAAAGCACCAAACGAACACAGAGTACTAGTCTATGCATGTCCTGATTGCACAGATGACTTTGAAAAACCAAAGATGTTTTCAATCAGACGCAATCAAGTAGATGATCCTTTAGAGACAGTTGAAATTGAAATTACACAATTACAAAAAAAAGCAATAATTGCAAAATAATGGGGTAATTATGACCTATCCGGAAAAATCAAGAAGTAATGCATGGTTTTTGTTGCCAATATTTTTTGGAATAATTGGAGGAATTATCGCATTCTTTGTTTTACGTCAAGATGATCCTCGCAAAGCAAGAAATTGTTTGTATCTAGGAATTGCATTTATGATCTTTGGAATCATATTAAACGTCTTGATTGCAGCATCCATTCCAGGATTAGATTCAGGTTTCAATGTGAATATTTAACAATAGTTTTCTTGTTTTTCATGTACGGATAATCATTATTTCTAAACTCGAATTTAGAAATATTCTAAATTTATTCATGTAATCATTAGATTTAGAATCATATAGAACTAGTTTTAGATGTTTTTTATGAGTGCATCCAGAATGCGAGATAATGTTGAGAGATGGGTAATTCATGAAGGATTGACTTTTGAAGAAGTGAAAAATCCTGAAAATACCTTTCAAATTCTTGTTAAACATGCAGGGCAGTATGGAATTCCAGTAGAAGTGTTTGAGCCCAAAGGCCAACCAGGAATTTTGGTAATAGGGGCCAAAGTAGTAATGAAAAATAATCAAATTGCAAGATATTTGGGATTTAATCCTGAAGAAAAAAAGAGATTTGAGAAAAAAGTGTCAGATTTTTGTTATTCAATACAGGCAATAAACAAATTCATCACTGAAGATGGAAAACAAAAGGTCGGGGTCTATGTGGTTCTAGATGACAAAGAAAACATCAATCAGCAAACAATGCTGGATGCTATAGATAGTGTTTCTGAAAAATATGATAAAACAGCAAGATTTTTGCTGAAAACGTTTTAGAAAAAATAGACGATTTATCAGTTCTACGCGGCTTTTTTATTATAAATTCGCCATTAAACTGTATGAAAACAACAAAATTTACAACAAAATACACAACAACATGTAAACCAAAAGCAGGTTTCAAAGATGGCCTAATTCTCAGATTCAAGGCTTCAAAGAACAAGGTTTTTGTTTTGACAGTTATTGCAACATTGGTGGTGTTCATAAAATGAATGCTTTCAACATTTTGTTCAGACATGCAACAAAAAATTTTGAGATCAATGTAAGCATCAATGTCAGCAAAATACAACTTGAAAATACGACCATGAAGTGGGAGGCAATTCAGAATTGAACATTCTCAAGATGATAGATGAGATTCTTGAAACATATGAGAGCATGGAGGTCCAATCAAATGAGTAATTTGTTCAAAATGATAGGAATTGCCTTGGCAGTGCACTATATTGTAAAAACAGTCCAGAAAGAATTGAAATGACCCCTAAAATGTGCAATTTTAGGGCACGTCATTATTTTACCAATATCACAGCATATCACAGCATATCACAGTAAAAATAGATGTGCAAATCTCAAATAATAAAAACCATAAACAGCGGTTTTGTGCAAATATTTCTTCTAAAACCCCCCCCCCTTATTTCATCTCAAATGTGTGTCCAAATGCACAAGCAACCAGTAAAATCAAAATTTAATCAAAATAAAACATGATAAAAGCATCCTTGCAGATTAGTGAGACTGCAATCAATGAATCATTTGAATCAACTAACAATGTATTTGATCAATTCAGATTGTTTACATCAAGTATTTTTTCACAAATTTTGGAAGGAATTACCATGATTTCAGAAAACTTTCTAAAATAACTAATTTTACAAAATTAAGCCTAGGCGTTAAACCCCCCCTGAAAAATACATGGTTTAGTCATAATGTGAAATTTTCAAAATCAGACGTTTTGATGGGGGGTTGAACACTTGTACCTAGATACAATATCCAACCCTAATTCCACCAAGCTCTCCCAGCTAAAGGGGCATGATCTTTTAGAGTCGTGCGTAAAAGCTAAACCCCTCTAAATTAATGAAAAAGAGAAAAGAAAAGTGACTTATTTGCCGTGTTTGTTTACTTTGCCTATTTCTACTTCAACTAAGTTGTCAACGTCAACACAAAGATGAGTAATCAAACCATCTTCATCTGTATTTGGAATAATGTTAAAAGATGCAACTGCAACAGAGCTCCCATCAGGATCAACGTTTGATTCATCCATGGTAGCAATTACTTCAATTTTATCATCTTTTACTTCCAATTCATAGTTGCTAGGAGAAACATTGTTTCCAGTACCTACAGTTCCAGAAATATCTACTTCAAACGAAGTACCTTCATCAGCACAAAAAGTACCGACATCAGGTACTTTAAGGTCTAAAATATGCGGATGAAAAGTAGCGTCATTATGTTCAGATTCATCTCCTCCAAATAGACGTAGTAAACCTACAGTTGCATCACAGTCATCAGCAGAACCTTGTTCAAAACTATCAGAAGCACATTTGTGAGTTGTAACAGCTAATACGTTAGAAGCGCCAGCAGTCAAAACACCATATCCAAATGCACCAGCAGAACCATCTTGAGGAATTTCTGCACCAGTCTTAATTTCTACTTTAAAGCCGTCAGCAATTTCTTTGACTTCTGCTTTCTCGATATCGAGGTGGGTACTGTCATCAGCAACAGCTGGAGATACCATCATTACTGCAAATAATGCAGCAAAAGTAACTCCAAGGAATACTGTTTTATTAATTGATAAAAGTCCCAAATATGGGACTTAAAAGAATAACGGAGCGTAATATGATCATATGACATTCATTATTTGATCGTATTTTGCCAAAATACCTAGGTTTTGGGTACAAATTTGAACAAAAATGAGCAGTTTCAACTATATACCAAAATTATTCAGAAATATCAATGGGAGGAGTAGGTATCGTAATAGTAATCGGTGCAATTGTAGCTTCAATGGGACTTGCAATGATAATGTATACACAATATACAACTAATTTCATAGAGTCAACAGCTGGAGAAACAATTACTGTAGGACCTGTTGAATATATCGTAACCTTTGAAGGAACACATGAAGGAAGTAAAGATGTAACACCTGAAAACACGTTTGTGATGATTGGGATTACTGCAAAAAACATTGGAACTGAAAAAACACTCTTTTCAGGAGGACAATTGTACATTGTTGATGAAAAAGAACAAAAACATGAAGCAGTGTATGGAGAATTTTCATCAAAAGACTTGCTTTTAGAATGGTTAGAGCCCGATCAAGCAATTGAGAGAACAACACAGTTTGATATTCCATTTGATAAAGAAAAACAATACAAAATAATTATTCGTCCACAAAAAGATCAATCAACTGTTGATACAGCTTTGATTTGCATTACAAATTGCTGATCGTAAAATTCAAAAAAACAAAAAATTTGTCAAATTTTTCTATATACAGCATAGTAATGTGTGACTTTAACCATATAACACAGATGATTTTTGCAAAATTGTATGGCAGTATCTAAAGCCAAAAGAGCCGAAGCAGCTAAAAAAGCAGCAAGAACTCGAAAGAGAAATGCAGCTAAAGCAGCAGCTGAAGCATTAAAAGCCGCAGCAGCACGTAAGAGAAAGGCAGCAGCAACTCGAAGGAAGAATGCAGTAAGTGCAGCTCCAAAGAGAAAGGCAGCAAAAAGAAAAGCCGCTCCAAAACGTAAAACTGCAGCTAAACGAAAAGCAGCTCCAAAGAGAAAGGCAGCAACAAAACGCAGAGCCGCTCCAAAGAGAAAAACTGCAGCTAAAAAAGCAGCTCCAAAGAGAAAGGCAGCAAAAAGAAAAGCAGCACCAAAACGTAAAGCTGCTACTAAACGCAGAGCCGCTCCAAAGAGAAAGGCAGCTAAACGTCGTCGTTAAGCTGTCTATGCTATCTTTTTTATATTTCTCCTACTGAATGTATTATGTTTCTAAATTCGAATTTAGAAATATTCTAAATTATTACTCTGACATTTTTAATTCAGGCAAAACAAAAACTCTATTGGGTTTTATTTTCAAGATAACTCTTTTTTCATCATCACGTTTGAAAGGATAATGTTCTCGCCCCATGTATTGCTGTGTTAATTTGTCTGCATGTTTGTAATCATGATCTGGAATTAATTCTTCCACGGTTCCACGAATTGTTGTCATGTCAAGAGGGTTATCTTTAGATACAACAGACACCGCAACTCTGGAATCACGTAAAACATTTTTGTGTTTTATTCTTCCTTCTGCAGTATTCACAAGAACATATCCATCCTCATAATTTGCCCAAACAGGAGAAACTTGTGGAGCACCATCTTTCATGACTGTTGCAATAAAGACCAAATTTTTTTCTGAAAATAATTTTACGACTTTATCATCCATTGATTTTCATTATTTTATGCAGTTGATAACAGTTTTGGGAAACTGTCAAGCAGAAAAAGATTTTTTGCTCTCTTTTTTACAAATTATAAGACAAATTACAAAATAATTTTTGATCGGTATCAAACTACATACCGTTTAACTTCAAGATTATTTTTTGTTTGATTTTTCAAGAACATTTGTTACTGCCCTGTTCATGATCTCCATTACCAAGTATTGTGAATATTCTTCGGATTTTTTGCCCTTGGATTTTGTTGTCTTTGGAGTCAATCCTTTGAGTATTTTTTCAATTTTTTCAGAGGTATTGTTGATGATTTTTGAATATGTTGAATCAAAATCCTCGGGAGTCTGAAAATCCAACAATTTTGTGGATGTACTATAGAATTTCGTTATGGCTCCACGAGACTCTTCAATCCTTACAATTTCTATTAATCCAGATGTTTTTAGAATTTCCAAATGATGACGTACAGTGGTCAATGCTTTTTTGTATCCTGTCTTTTTTAGAGCAGTTGAAATCTGATCAGCAGATAATGCTTGTCGGTATAGAATTTCCACAATTTTTGCTCGTGCAGGGTCTTCAATTGCACGTGCGTGTTCAGGGCTGGTCGTAACAATACGATTAACTTTGATTTGCTTTTCTAGCAGAGTTGACATATAGAATTACCTTTCAAATCGATCTAAAAGATCCTTGTATCATATTTTTTTGTCTAATCGCATCAATTTTTGTTTACTTTAACAATCATTGTACCGGTACCATTTTTTAGATAACCATTACAATAAAAGTAGTATCATATTCAATTTTCTTGATAGCACTACAAAGATAATAGTATAGGTCTAGAAATTATTGTAACGGTTTCAAAAATTTTAAAAAATATCAAAAAAAGGCAAATTAGGAAAACAATATCATCATATCACCTTTTAGGACGGCATTTCAGATATGTTTGAAAATCAAATTCGAGTCAAAGATTGACTTTTAGTCAGCAACCAACATTCAATTATAATTATAATGAATGTCCAGTAAGTTTCTCATATGCGATAACATAACGCTGAGTCATCTTTGAGATTATTTCTTGTGGAATCTCAGGAGCAATCGGTTCTTTGCCAGCATCGCGTTGTTCATCAAACTGTTTTTGATATCCATTTGCAGTCAACCAATCACGTAGCAATTGTTTGTCATACGCTTCTTGTATTTTCCCAACTTCAAAGGAATCTTTAGGCCACAATCTGTATTCATCAGGACCAATAGAATCACCTAGCGTAATTTTACCATCCAATAATCCAAATTCTAATTTCAAATCAGCTAAAATGAATCCCGCATTATCTGCAATCTGAGCCATCTGTTTGTAAATATCAACAGATGTTTTTTCTAACCAGTTGTATTGTTCTTCAGTAACCAAGTTCATCTCCAATGCTTTTGTTTTGTTAATTGGAATATCATGTTCTGATTTTGTGGTAGGATCAAAAATTGGCTCAGGAAGTTTTGCAGCCAATGTAGTATCAGTTCCATCAGGTACGTTTACCTCACCTTTTTTCCATCTACTAACTAGGCTTCCATAAAAATAGCCCCTAACCACACATTCTATTGGAAGCATATTCATCTTTTTTACAAGAATTTCAGTGTCGGATTCTCGTCTGATGAAATGATTTGGTACATGCAACTCATTGAACCAAAATTCAGCAAATTTGCATAAAATCTCTCCCTTTCTCGGAATATCTTGTTTGAATTTTACATCATATGCAGATACCCTGTCAGAGAATTTGAATAGAATAGTAGATTCATCAACATCGTAAAGATCCTTTACTTTACCACTTGTAAGAAACTTCAAACAATTATGCCTGATTTTAATAGAATTTAACTGCTAGTGGTACATTTGATAAGAAATATACCAGTTTGAAGGTAAAATACAGCATGAGTAATCTGGACGAATCAATAGGAAAATTGCTCTTAGAACTGCAAAAAGATGATCCGGACACATTCAAAAAACTGATGAAAAAAGCCCAGGAGGAAAATCCTGAACTTTTTGAAGAAGATATCGATGAAGAAAATAGAAAAATTGATGAATATAACCATCAAGTAGATGAATATAACAAAAAAATTGATGAAAGATAATTACAATAAAAATTCATGAATGAAGTATATTATCATCATCAGGTATGAGGATAATACTTAATTATTATGACGGGTAAAAAAACATGGCAAAATGTAGAAATTGTCACAAAGATTTTTTGGCATATAATTCTAATTTCTGTTCTTCTGAGTGTTCAGAAATACATTCGTGTAAATATTTTCTTCATTAATTTCACGGTAAGACAAATCAGCACAAGTCAATCAAAAAGAATCAACATTGCAAAAAACGGATTATTCATTTCAAGAGTCATTTGACTTTAACACCATTCCAAAATGCAACCATTCCTTTGATTTTAGAAGCTGCATCATTTGGATCAGCATAGTACCATGCACAATCTTTGTTTGTTTTTCCATTGACCTCAACTGAATAATAATTAGCCATGCCTTTCCAGCCACAAAACGTAGTCAAATCAGTTTTTTTAAAATATTCCTGTTTAATTGAATCAAATGGAAAATAATGATTTCCTTCAACTTCCACAGTGTTATCACTTTCTGCAATTACTGCATCATTCCAGATTGCCTGCATAGATAGAAAATATTACAAACTATATTTAATTAAATCTCCAAAAAAAGATTCTAAATTTTGGCCTTTACTTGCTCACGTTTAGTAAAATCAGGTTTTATTCCCAATGAGTCATAATTTCCAGACGAGCATGTAAAGCACATTGAATCTTTTGGCATTCCAACTGCATTTGCTAGATTTTCAGCATCATTGTATCCTAAAAAGTCAACACCTATACTTTGTCGCACCATCTCAGTGATTTCATCACCTGTCATATTTTTTCCATTAGTAAACGTGGCAAGTTCTTCTTGTGAAGGAAAGTCAATTCCAGCATAACAAGGATAGTTGATTTGAGGATATGTTATCAACATGCTTATCTTTTTAGCACCTGCACGACGTAGGGCCTTGATAATTGCTTTAGAACTTGTACCACGTACCAAGCTGTCATCAATTACTACCACATGTTTATCTTTGATTATTTCACTAATTGGAATTATCCAGCGATTAATTTCTACCCTATCACTTTGATGAGGTTCGATGAAACTTCGTAAAGGGCCTTTCTTACTATATCTGTCTTTTAGCAATCCTTCATCAAAAGACACACCAAGTGCTTGAGCATATCCTAATGCGGCAGGCCTTGCAGAATCAGGTACTGGAATTACTAAATCGGCATCTTTGATAGGAAATTTTTTTGCCATAAATTGTCCTATTTTTTTTCTTGAAAGGTAAATGTTGTGTCCTTCCATGTTACTAGAAGGATGTGCAAAATATGTGAATTCGAAAGAACAATGTGCACGAGCAGGATCATCTGAAAACATTTCAGTTTCTATACCAGTTTTACTTAGTTTGATTAACTCTCCAGGAACAACATCTCTTTGGAGTTTTGCACCAACTGCGGTAACAGCAGCAGATTCAGAAGTTACAATGTACGTATCATCAGATTCTTTATGTCCTAGAACCATTGGACGGAATCCTTTAGGATCTCTTGCAGCAAACACAGAATTATCATCAGAAATAAAAGTAAAACAATAAGAACCAACCATCTCATTTTTCAAAATAGAAAGAGCTTTTCCCATTTGACCATTTTCAGAAATTAATGACACCAATCGTTGAGCTGCAACCAGAGTATCACTTGCATTTTGAGGAGTAAAAGAACATCCACCTACCAAATTCGATAATTCCTGAGCATTGGCAATTGTTCCATTGTGTGCAATACACAGGTCTTTTACTTTCAAGGGTTGCGCATTCTCCAGAGTGCTTGTACCCATCGTGGAATATCTAACATGTCCAATCACACAAGGAGAAGCATATTCTTGAGCAATTTTTTTAAATTCCGATGAAGAATGTGAAACTAATCCTACTCTTTTGAATGGAGGTTTGTTTGGAACAGCAAATCCCCAGGCCTCTTGTCCTCTGTGTTGTAATGCTCGTAAAGCATCAAAAACCATTGGGACAACATTAGTGCCAGATAAGCTGTAAATTCCAACAACACCACAGTTTTCCTTAACTTTAGGCATCTCTACATTAACTCCTTCATTTCAGAGAATATTGAAAAATCAGAAAAAGTATAAAATCCCATTGAATAATCAAATGATGACTCCATTCCCTGATCCATGATCTAGCTTTGAATAATAAAAATGCTCATCAGTTTATGCGATCAGAATTTCTCTTCTCGAATGAAAATAGTCTAGGGTGTTTTCCCATGAAGAATCAAATCAGGAAGGGAATGAAGCCAGGCTTTGTGTGTTTTTTCAACATTCAATTTAACAACAGATTGAGTTTTGTGTGAAAACTGAATATCCACACCACCAAACTTACCAATCTCTTTAAAAGAGACATAATTCTTTTTGAGAAGACTCTCAATCTTTGAGAGATTCTTTTTGTCAAATGACAAAAGATAACGAGAATGACTTTCTGAAAACATGATTCTGTCAACATCCAGGTTATCACCAGGTACTTTATCCAAAAATACAGTACAGCCAATTTGATTTGTCATACATATTTCTGATACAGCAACTGCCAATCCACCTTTTGAACAATCATGAGCAGATTTGATCAGATCATTTTGGATTAAACCTAAAACAGAATTCATGTTTTTCTTAGAATCATCAAAATTAACAACAGGACACTTTCCTCCCACAAATTTGTGAACATATTCAAAGAATTCAGAACCGCCAAGCTCATCTTTGGTATCACCGATTATTATCAAACAATCATCTTCAGAAATTTTTTGGGGGACAGAGGGTTTTTTGTCAATTAATCCAATAACGCCAATCACAGGAGTTGGTTTTATCGGACCCTTAGGAGTTTCGTTGTATAGACTCACTTTTCCACCAACACATGGAATTTCAAAAAATTTTGCAAAGTCAGTCAAACCTTTTAGAGATTCTAAAAAGGTCCAAAATATTTCAGGATCTTTTGGGTTTCCGAATTGAAGATGATCAAGCATTCCAATTGGCTTTGCCCCAGTACAGACAACATTTCTACACGCTTCTTCAAAACAGCCTATTGCTCCGTCTCGGGGATTAATGTAGCAATGTTTTGGATTGCCATCAATTTTTGCAGAAAGGAATTTTCCATTATCCAATCTCAAAACAGATGCATCTTTTCCAGGTTTTACAACAGTTCGAATTCCCACCTCATGATCATATTGACCATATACCCAAATCTTGCTTGCAATATTTGGAGAAGTTAATAATTTCATCAAGGTTTTAGAATAATCAAGAATAGGCTTGAATTTTTTTTCAGTCTCAATAGTTTTCAGATAACCAGGTTTCTTTGAGGGAAGATCAAGCAGTGTTGTATTAGCTACAATATCTGCAGATAGATTAGCAAATGTTTTTTTTCCTTTTTTGATATGTACTTGATTATCAGATTTTACCTGGCCAATTACAGAGCAGCCAATTCTAAATTTTTCACAGATTGCTTGTAATTTTTTCAGTTTGGTTTTACTAGTTACAATCAACATTCTTTCTTGAGATTCAGATACCATAATTTCACTCGGATGCATGTCAGATTCACGGGTATGAACTTTATCGACATCCATTTCAATTCCAATCTCCAATGCATCGGCAGTTTCAGAGATTGCACAAGACAAACCACCGCCGCCAAGATCTTTCATGGCATGAATCAAGCCATCATTTCTTGCCTGCAATACTGCTTCAATGATTAATTTTTCAATGAATGGATCAGGAATTTGTACTGCAGAACGGTCTTCAGACTCTAATGAATCTGAAGCAAACTGTGAACCACCAATTCCATCTCTGCCAGTAGAGCCGCCCATCAGTACAACTATGTCGCCTTTCTTTGCATGGTTTTTTATCAAATGTTCTTTTTTGCCAAATCCCAATGCAGCGACATCCACAAGGGCATAATTTTCATAACATTCATCAAATTCAACTTCTCCGCCAATAGTAGGAATTCCAAGACAATTCCCATAATCTGCAATTCCAGTAACGGCATTTTTGAACAACCATCTGGCTTGCAAATCTTTTTCAACATCACCAAATCTTAATCCATCAAAAATTGCGATGGGTCTAGTTCCTGCAGACAAGATATCACGGATAACTCCTCCAACACCGGTAGCTGCCCCACCATATGGTTCTACTGCAGATGGATGATTATGACTTTCAATGTGTGCTGTGACAACGTATCCATCACCAACATCCAAAACACCAGAATCATATCCCTTTTCATTAATTACAAGAGGGCCTGTCATAGGCAGCATTTTGAGGTGTCTTTTGGAGGATTTGTAAGAGCAATGTTCAGACCATTCAGCAGCAACAATTTGTAATTCAGTAGGAGTAGGCTCTCGTCCAATTTTGGATTTTAACTCAGAAAGTTCTTGTTCTTCTAAACTCATTTACTAGCACCCATTGTCATTAATAGTGACTCAAAAATTCTAGATGAGGGTTTGTTATCAATTGGATTAATCTCGGATTCAACAGCTCTTTCTGGATGAGGCATCATTCCAACAACATTTCCGTCTTCATTACATACGCCTGCGATTCTGTCTGAAGAACCATTTACAACTTCACTATATCGAAAAACAATCTGGTTTTTTTTCTTTAATTTTTTCATTGTATTGTCATCTACATAATATCGTCCCTCACCATTTGCAATAGGAATCGGAATTTTTTCATGGAGTTTGAATTGATTTGTAAACGGAGTGTTATTGTTTTCCACAATCAAATTTGTCCACTCACACATAAAATTAAGAGATTCATTTTTGAGTAAGACACCAGGAAGCAATCCAGATTCGACAAGAATTTGAAATCCATTACATACGCCTAAAATAGGAATTCCTTTCTCTGCAATCTTTTTAACATCTTTGATAATTGGACTATGAGCTGCAATTACTCCGGCCCTTAGCCGGTCACCGTAGGAGAATCCCCCAGGTAAAATCACAGCGTCAATATTTTTTGGGAGGCCTTTTTCATGCCAATAATATTGGGCATCAAAATGAAATACATCAGTCAAAACATGATACATGTCCCGATCACAATTACTGCCAGGAAAAACTACAACTCCGACTTTCACAATTAGTTTAGCATTCAGAGATACAAATACTATATGATTAATCGTGGACGTAAACGATCAGGACAAGTATTAGTCTAATAGATAGTTCACAGGAACTTAATTTTCAAAAACGTCAATAGTGACTTTGCTTACCATTGGATTGTATATTCTCAAATCATCACAGATTTCTTGGACTATAGATTGCGCAGTTTTTTTGTCTTTTTCTTTAATGGTGAATTTTAGCATTTTTGCAGTTTTGATTTTCGAGACTGTTTTGTGTGTTCCTTTAAGAACTAAATCATTTAGAATCGTATCTCCTTCAGGATCACTGATGCCAAGCTTGTTTTCAATGGTTACATGAACACTAAAAGTTGCCATTAACAAATTAAAAATAAAATCGAGGTTAATCTATCTTCCGAATAATCTTGTATTTTTATAGTTATTTCGAGATAAAGACTAGGTTTCCGGAACTGAGGATTTGTGTTGTTAAGATATCACCGGCCCAGTTCTGGTAACTAGGACTCCATATTTTCTTTTACAAATTCAACATATTTTCTATATAGTCCGGATTGATAGTTAGGATTTACAAGTATCAAAGATTTGCTTTTCAAATCTTCTTTTGATTGATACATTTTTTTCTCAAAGATTCCCTTCTCATCTAGAGTGACACAAAGATCTTGCCATGCAGATACTTCTTTTGAATTCCTATTGGCAGTAGCATAATACACATACAGCAATCGAAGTTTGTTATATTCATCCAAAGTCATCTCTTTGCCAAGTATGAAATTTCTTTTCAATGTTTGAAAATAGATTAATCCTTCTGTAGATAATACATAATCAAAGAGTTTTGGATAATCATCAATTTCAATTGGATATAACGGATTTTCTAGTGGCATATAATTAGAAACAAGATCAATCTTTCAATATTTTGTTTTCAGATCATGCCTTGAATTTTTTTAATCCTTGACTCACAACCAAATTCAACACATGTGAAAAGCTAATTGATTTTGATGACGATCTGATCATCTTTGCTTGAATATTTCGCAGTTTTTCTACATTTGAAGAGTCTAATACAACAGTTATTCTGGTTCCCACGTGTCAATTACCTCGATTTAGTATAAAAGAAGACAGTATTTGTCAAAAGCATAGAGATGGAATTTATATCAGAATAATTCTCATTAATTCATAATGGCAAAAGGCAGAATGAGGTATTGGAAAATCTCATCAGAAGAACTAGGAGGATATGCATATGATGAAAGTAAATTGCTTAACTGGGAAATCAAATGTGTAAGAGAGCCAGAAGATGAGGCTCATTTTATCGGAGTTTTCATGTATAGAAATGGAACAGCCTATGACTATGAATCAGTCAAAGGAATTTGTTATTTTCACAATAACATAGACAGAAAAGAACTGCCAGAAATTACCAAATTTTTGCAAGGGAAATTTAACGGTAAAGAAATGGAAAAAGGAGAAAGAGTATTCCTAAAAGATTCAAAAGAAATCTATTCTGCAAAAGATATTTCAAATCTGGCAAAAGAGATGGAGTCTAAATTTAACACCAAAGCCATAATATCATTAGAATTTGGAGATATTAGTGCAGAGGCACTTAAAGAAGCAGGACTTCCAGAAGCAAAACTATTGCCAATCCCCACATAATTGATATAGTTTAGAATCAAAGATATCCAGATGTCCGAATTGGAAGGGATTAATCAGCATCTTGAAGAATTACGGAGAAGATTAGTGAGAATTGTTCTAGTCATCGGAGGAATTTCTGCATTTCTTCTAATGTTTCATGCAGAACCATTTCAAATAAATCAATTTACTTTGTATTATCCAACACCAGAACCGCTTCACAATATGGCGGCTCAAATTACAAACCATATGAGAATCAATTTAGTTCCAGAAGGAGTACAGTTAATTCAAACTGCACCAGGTCAAGCATTCTTTGCTCAAATGTATGTTGCAGCACTTGTTGGAATTGTAGTTGGAATGCCAGTAATAATAAAAGAACTAGTTGGATTTATCAAACCGGCATTAAAAGAAAATGAAATCAATGTAAGTAGAAACGTAACATTACCGGCACTAGGATTGTTTGTAGCAGGATGTGTGTTTTCTTATAATTTTGTGATCCCATACATGTTAGAATTTTTGTATCGATATGGGGAAGGAGCAGGACTGGTAACTTTTCTCAATGTAATGGAGTTTGTGACTTTTGTATTACAATTTTTGTTGGCATTTGGTTTTTCATTTCAGCTACCTCTTGTAATGTATGCCATAGCAGCATCAGGAATGGTAGATGCAGATTTTTGGAGGAAGAATATCAGATATGCCATTGTAATTATTGTGATCTTTGGAGCAATCATCACCCCTGATGGAACAGGAGTGACGATGATGTTTGTTGCAGGACCAATGATTGCATTGTATGCAGCAGGCATGATATTCATCGAGCGTAAAGAGCGAAAAAAGTCGAACACTTAAATCTGAAATCAGAGAATACCGTATAACATGTTAGGAAGTACAGAAATCATTGTTTTGGTAGTAGTTATCGGCGTGTTGATTTTCGGTGCAAAAAAAATTCCAGAACTTGCAAAAACTTTTGGTAAAGCAAAAGGAGAGTTTGAGAAAGGGAAAATTGAAGCAGATAAAGAACTCAAAGAGTTTAAAGAAGAAAAATCAAAATCAGATTAATTTTCAGATATTCTTCCAAACTCGTCTAAAATTTTACTATAATATTCTTTAAAATCATGCCTTCCAAATAGAGTAGACAGCATCATTTTGCCTTTAAATTTCAAATCAACATCAACTAAAATTTTTGTGGCATTTTCAAGCTCAATAAATTCTTGTTTAATATGACTTCCTTTTGCATCACCGCCAATTACAAATACATCATGTAGAAGAGGTTCTTGAGAAACATGTTTTGCCATTATTACTAATTCAGTACTCCCAAGAATCAAATGTTCTTCAGCCACAGAAACGTCACCTCGAGTAGAACGAACTCGTATAGATGGAAAGAATTGAGGAACTAATTTTTGATAATTTTCACATTTTGAGAAAATTTGAAAAACTAAATCTCTATCAGCATTAACAATTTTTTCTAAAGAAAATTTTGGCAATAGTAGTTTAAAGAGTACCCCATCGAGGGTATAAATTGTGCTCTATATCAAACTGGTCTAAACATTTTCCGACACCATGATTTACAATATCATCAATAGATTTTGGTTTGGTATAAAACTCTGTAACAGGGGGTAAAATTACAACTCCCAATCTAGATAATTTCAACATGTTTTCTAAATGAATTGCAGAAAGAGGAGTTTCTCTAACCATTAAAATTAATTTTCTAGATTCCTTAATTGTGACACCAGCAGCTCTTGCAACGAGTGTATCATCATACCCATTTGCAATTGCTGCCAATGTCTTCATGCTACAAGGAGCAACAATCATACCCTCAATCCTATGAGTTCCGCTAGAAACACTTGATGCCATATTCTTCTCATCAGAAGTATTTGTTGCAAGAGATTTCACATAATCAGAAGTATGTTCAGTTTCCATTGAAATGCATTTTTCTCCCCATTCAGAAAGAATCAAGTGTGTTTCAATGTTTAATTTTTTTAAAGTTTCAAGCATTCGTATGCCATAGATTACACCAGTGCTTCCAGTAATTCCAATAACTAGTTTCATGATAGAACCTTAGAATTAAGAGTATTTTATGTATTAGATAGAATACTTGGATTAACACTAGGAATTTTGAGATTCCTCGTTTTCAAGATTTTCCATTGCTTGATGTGCTTTTCTTCGTTTAAACCATAGTGATATAGCACCTGCCGCCATTGCAGTAAGTAGTATTACTCCAGCCATTTGCAATTCAAAAGAATACAACATGATAAGATATGAAACTACAGTTGAGAAAAATCTATTGTTTTATCCCGATCTGAATAATCAAAAATTAGCTATATTAGATCCCATTGTCTAGGCATAATGTGATTAAAGCTTCTGAGATTAAGAAAATTGTTAACGAGTATACTGATGTAAAAATCGGAGTTCTAGGCAGCCATTCAGCATTAGAAATTATGGATGGAGCAAAAGATGAGGATTTTCAGACAAGGGTTTTCTGTCAAAAAGGACGTGAAGGTCCATATCAAAGATTTGGAAGAATAGCAGATGAAATCACAATATTAGACAAATTCAAGGACATGGCATCTGCCAAATATCAAAAAGAATTAAGAGATTCAAACACAATCATAGTTCCCCACAGATCACTTACTGTTTATCTTGGATACAAAACAATTGAAAATTCTTTCAAAGTACCAATTTTTGGAAATAGAAAACTGTTTCAGGCAGAAGAGAGAACCGCAAAAAAAGGACAGTATTACCTGTTGGAAAAAGCCAGAATAAAATATCCAAAACTATTCAAAGATCCTAAAAGAATAAACAAACCATGCATCGTTAAAGTACAAGAAAAAAACAGACCTTTAGAAAGAGCATTTTTTACAGTTTCATCATACAAAGATTATGTTAAAAAATCAGAAGAGAAGATAAAACAAGGAGTCATTGCAAAAAAGGACCTTCAAAAAGCAAGTATTGAAGAATTGGCAATTGGAACATACATGAATTTTAATTTCTTCCATACCCCAATTTCAGACCAAGTTGACTTTATAGGAATTGAGAGAAGATTACAAACCAATATTCATGATTACAATGCACTTCCAGCAAGAGAACAGTTAGAGATGGATATTGATTTACAGAATATCGAAGTGGGGCATACTCCTGCAAGTATCAGAGAGTCATTACTTGAGAAAGTACTAAAAATGGGAGATAAATTTGTGGCAGCAGTAAAGAGAGAATATGCCCCTGGAATCATAGGGCCATTTTCACTGCAAAGTGTAATCACCAAAGATTTGGAGCTTATAGTTTACGATGTCTCGTTAAGAGTTCCAGGCAATCCAATAGTTGCAACAACTAGTCCTTACACAAAATATCAATATGGACAAACATTTGGAGTGGGTAGAAGAATTGCAATGGAGATAAAACGAGCTCAAGAAGAAGGCCGTTTAGATGAAATAGTAACATAGCCAAATTTCAAAAAGACATGTCTGTTCAATTAAGACAAAACAATTTTTCAATAAAATAGAAAGGCGCAAACCCCTAACTGCAGAACTCTGAGAGATTCCCTCTCGTGGTCAAACGTCTAAACGTCTGATTGCCTTTTTTGTTCTGCGGGGCAGCGCAATTTAATCGCCAGATTTTTCAACTAACGACATCAAATTCTATAAGACAAATAACTATTTAAGATTTAGTATAAATTATTTCAATAAATGTTTAAAAATATTGAAATTTTTATTACAGATATACAATTAGATCATTAGGGATGCAAGGTATTACCACTTGAAGGAAAAATTTGCCTTGTATTAATACAATATTTTGAAAATTACCTTATGGGAAAAAGAATAACCATAATTTTTGATGATGACGTGGATAAGAAAATCAGAGAATTCCAAGCAAAAACTATGGAAAAAAAATAATGCCACATATAGTTACTCAAGAGCGGTCAATGATTTGTTAAGAAAGTCGAACTAGTCAAAAAACATATTTCCAAGAAATGTTTCAAAAAATATGTTAATTGGTTAGATTGGAAATATACCGAATACCATTCGTTCTAATTTTGAATGATTAAAACGGTTTGACATTCAAAATGGATTGCTGATACCAATTAACAATACAACTCTTTAGTAACAACAAAATAACATAATCATGGGCAGAACAATTTTCATTAAAGAAATCATCACAATATTGAAAGAGCCTAGACTTTGTCCAACATGTCAAAAAGAAGACAAATTAGAAAAAGATTTGATCAGAGAAGGGAGATCAAACGGAAAAACAATACTATGCTCCAGATGTGAAGCGTTAATTGTCATAACAAATCATAATCTCAAGCAAGTAGATTTATCATCAGTAAAAGATGACACCATTATGCTAAAAGAGCCACATTTGATTAGAAAGGTAGGTTATTGATTTTCGGATTTTCCAAGTAATTCTTTAATCACATATGTTCTAACATTTGCAAATTCCCATTCTCTTAAATTTGCATTTCTGCATTCTTCTTTTATTATGAGTCCCGCTAAACCATGGCTCCATATATGACGCTTAGTGTCATAGACTTCAATTACTTTTCCATGTTTGGTGATTTTGATTGCACCATGACATCTCTTGATGATTTGTAATGCAATTTGATGATATATTTTTTCAAAATTTACCATATATCAACAACTTTTAATGATTTCAAAAAGGTTCTGATTTTATAAATTGGATAATAATATACCATAGAAATAAGAAGGAAAAATGCTGATGATTAACCAACAAACTAAGCTATAACTGATAGATGATGAGTTTGCCGAATTATGAAGCGTTTTTAAAAATTAGGTTTGTCGTTCAAGAACATTAACAGTCATGGATAATGGAGGAGATAAAGCACTAGGATGATCAATCCCTTCCCAAACATATACTTGAATATGATATTTCCCTGGTTCAGTAGGAATCCAAGATTGTGCAGGGGAAAAAGATTGCCTTGGAGATAAAGAGCCAGTTAGCCAAGATAGTGAAATGGCCACATCTTCATCAGTTTTTACTTGTGTGATATATGCAAAATTTTGTTGTGTGTCTTGGTTATTTGAGATATCTGCTACAATCATAATCTGTTCATCGACAAAGTGAATTTTGTCTTCAGAAGAAGTCTGAGTAGTTACAGGATCTGCAAAAATAGTACCAATAGAGGAAAATAAAACAAGTAATGAAACAATGAGAATTTTCATAACCAGTATTAGTAAGATGCGTATTTAATCTATTTAATGGTGGAACTTCCTGAAAATTTTCCTGAATACTCTATTATGTATAAAACACTATCAAATCAAATCAAAATTCTAGAAAAATCAAAAGAAAATACACATGGAAAAGACAGAGAGGAAATTGAATCAAAGATTAAAAAATATCAGTTAGAAATTATTAAAATTAAGGAAATGTTTCCAGATAATTTTTTTGAAGAACTAAGATAGTTATTCATGTGAATGGTCATGACCGCAATCACATGAATGATCATCACCCTTTTGAGACATCAGTTGTTGGACCATTTCATCACGAATTTTTAACAAATCACCTACTTGTTCTTTTAATGATTGGGAATCCCAATTAGTCTGATGTAATTCACGTATAATGTCAATTATCTCAAGATCCACATTTAGCAGATTATCCATGAGTTGTTCTTGTTCATTCATAATTACTCATTAAAACACCATAAGAAAAACCATTCGAAAAAGATGAGGACTATTCTGCCTCTACACTTTCTTTTAGAAGATTTTTCCTTACAAGAATCGGGATATTGTAAAATGCACCCAGTGCCATAGCGTCAGAGGCACGATAATTCCTTAACACCAAATCTTTCTTTCCTGTAAAATAGAGATTTGCGCGTAACACCTCACCACTTTCATAGATTTTTACTTTGACTAGCACCAATTCATTTTGTTCACAAATTTCTTCAATCATTTTGTAAATTGACGGAGCTGCCTCACCCTGAGTTTCACCAAAACTGGAGATGTGTTTAGCTACTTCACCAGAAAATGCGCGCATATGAAATTCCTTTCCATCATCAGACTTTAGAACAACCATGCCTTCTACAGCATAAGGATCAACAAATCCAACATAATCAATTTTTACAGAGTCATAATCAGGTTCTTGTGCTTGATCAATTTCCATACTACGCATAAACTTACGTTTCAGTGCTTATAAAGATAACAAAAAACGAGATCAATTAAAAAATAAAAAAAGGTGAATTATTTTTAGACGATCAAAAGTTACGCGTAACCCCAAATTATTTAAAATCCCTAACTAAGGAAGCTTAATGTCGACTAATCCAGAACGTGCTGTATCATATGTTCTAAGCAAATATGTTACAAACTATATGGACAAAGACGTGTTGCTACTTGGACAGCATACATTGACAAGAGAAGCAGCAAGAATGTTGCGACATTACGAAACAGACGATATTATAGTTACAGATGAAAATAATCTTCCAGTAGGAATTGTGACAGACGAAGACATTTTGAGCAAAGTAAGCGATGTTACAGTATATGCCGAAGCTACCACGTTAAAAGACATCATGAGCACACCACTCATTACAATTAATGAAAAATCAACACTACAAGATGCATTACATAAAATGAGAGATAACAACATTAGAAAACTTCCAGTCCTAACAAAAAAGAACCAAGTTGTTGGTATGATTTTTCAATCAGTTATAGCTAATGTGATTAGAGATGCAACTGCCACAGCCCCTCGACTTCTTAGTCCACCAGTAAAAGCAGTTTTAGGGAATTTAGGTTTTGTTTTACAATTTGCAGGAGTTCTACTTCTTGTTCCAGCAATTGTTGCTACATTATTAGAAGACACTACGACTGCTACTGGAATATATCTGACCACAGTACTTTTGTTAGTAACAGGGTTTTTTTTGAATTCTTATGGTGAAAAATCTAGTTTAAATTTACAGCAAGCCTCAATTTTGGTATTTTCGAGCCTGTTTTTGCTGTCGCTTTTTGGAACAGTACCTTATCTCTATGTTTTGCCAAGTGATGAAACAAACATAGAGATGTTTAGCAATGCATTTTTTTCAAGTGCTGCAGGATTTACTACTGGAGGCATATCATTATTTGAGGAACCAGAAAAACTATCTCAGAGTTTTACATTTTTCAGAAGTTATACTCAGCTTGTAGGAGGAATGAGTTTCATCTATTTGGTAATTACTGCATTTTACCCAGAATCCAAGTTACAATCCATGCGTGGTTTCATTTCAGGTAGAACACTCCACATGAAAGAACTTTTTTCAACGATTACAGTTATCTTTGCAATTTACATTGTGATTGTAGCATTTTTGCTGTATTTGTTTGGAGAAGGAAACATAATCGATAATTTTTCATTAGCGATGAGCACACTTGCAACCGGAGGATTCCTACCCACATCAACAATTCTTGATGGATTAGTTTGGCAAGAACACATCATCCTAATGGGAGCAATGATACTAGGAGCATTACCATTTACATTCCACTATGCATTTGTAAGAAAAAAATTCCTCTCGCCTAAACTAGGAAAAGAAGTTTTGGTATATTTTGCAATTTTAGGTAGCGCAACAATTTTGTTTATGAGTATAAGTGGACTTGATCCGATGCAAAGTGCATTTTATTCAGTATCTGCAAGTACAACCGCAGGACTCCAACAAGAAAGTCTTGCAGGATTAAGCGGTGGAGCACATTCAATTTTGATAATTTTGATGTTCATTGGCGGATGTGGATTTTCAACAGCAGGTGGTTTGAAAATATTCAGATTGTTTCACCTGAAAAATGCAAAAGCATTTCTTAGTAAAGCAAAAAGGGCAGAACTACCACACCAAGCAAAAAAAGAAGTAATATCAACTCTTATCATTCTTGCATTATTTCCAATTATCTCAACCATTACAGGGGCACATCTTGCAGTAATAGAAGAAGTTCCATTTCAAGACGCATTTTTTGAGGCTGCAGGAGTAATAACTACAGGAGGACTCTCAGCAGGAGTGATAGATATCGATACAGATCCTGCAACAAAGATAATACTAGGATTTTTAATGATTTTTGGCAGATTAGAAATTATTGCAATAATCTACATTTTTGTTCCTAAACTTAGCTGAGATAAAATTTAATTTCATATGAAAAATCAAAAATATGGTCATGGATAAAAAAAGTACAGGCAAGGGGAAAAAACTAATCATTCTAGGATTTGTAACGATTGCAATTTTATTTTTGATGTATGGACGATATCAAGATCCAGAACTGCTTACACCTAGTGCAATTGATTCAATTCAAAGAATAGCATATGGATTTTACATAATACTAGTAGTATCTTTTGGTGCAATTGCTTTTGGAATGTATAGATATCATAAGGAAAAAGTAGAGATTAAAGGAAAAGATCTTTCAACAATAATAGCCATTACAACATGGAACCCAAAATCTCAAAAAATCTTTGTTGCAATATTTGTCATATACGGAATATTTTTTTCATTAGTTTCAGGGACATTAGTGTATCAACCAGAGGTTAACTTTGCCATTCATTATGGAGCTGAAATTCCATCAGGGTTTGTTGCACCATGTTGTGATGAACCAGGATATATGCCAAAAATAATCATTTACTTGACTGAACATATAGGATTACAAATAATTCCAATAAACTTGGTGTTGCAAATAATTGTATCATACCTAGTGGCATTAAATGCAGCGATTGCAGTAAATGCATATACAATATCTAAGAAAGGTAAAGGAGCCAGCTCCATAGGTGCTGCAGTGGGCTTGTTTATTGCATGCCCTACTTGCGCAGGAACATTTTTGTCAATATTTATTGGAACAGCAAGTGGGATTGCATTATCTGTTGCATTAGCACAATTACAAACAGTGTTTATTGCAATATCAATTCCAATATTATTTGTGACACCATATCTTATGGCAAAAAAACTAAGAAATCCAGATGGAAGTTGCA
Organism: Candidatus Nitrosopumilus sp. bin_6a; assembly: GCF_054095695.1. Taxonomy (NCBI): domain Archaea; kingdom Thermoproteati; phylum Nitrososphaerota; class Nitrososphaeria; order Nitrosopumilales; family Nitrosopumilaceae; genus Nitrosopumilus; species Candidatus Nitrosopumilus sp. bin_6a. The sequence goes on along the minus strand of NZ_JBSWSR010000008.1, from coordinate 50,840 downwards.
AAGTAGATAAGACTAAATGAATTTCCGAACTAGATGTCTAAAAATCATAATTGTCACATCTAAAAGAGAATATCATTTGAAAACATCTCACCTTGCCAAACAAATACAAAAATTAGACCAACCCTAGTTTGAAGGATTCAAACAAATAATGGTAGAAAAATTCTAAAATATGGCAATAAAATCGACTGAAGAGTATATTGATTTTTTCGTCAACCTGAATATGGGGGAGAATGTTCCACTTTTGAGTTTTGTAAACAATGAAAGAATGGTACTCAAGCAAAAACTAGAATACAAGAATTTAGAAAAAGGACCAATAGAAAAAGGAATTAAGATTTTAGAAGATTTAGTAATAGAGATTAATACGATTGGAGAAAAAGCAGTATTAGAAAAATATCAAAAACAAACATAGTGGAAAATTATGAATAAAAATTCAGAGATCATTAAAACAGAAATCATCAGAATATTAAATGAAAATGGCAAAACCAGAGGAACTGAGCTTGCAAAAAGAGTCATGAAAAAAGTAGGCAATGAGAAAATAATCTATAGGGAAATCAGTGCACTTGTAGAATCAGGAGAAATAGAGAAAAGAATTCACAGCAAGTCCCACATTGAATACGAATTGATCAATCTGTCTGAATCCGTTAATTTGCAACTCAAAAATTTGTACAAAGAGATAGTGATGATTTTCGACGAAATATCTAATTTTGAAACAGATATCAGAATGAAAAAACATTCATTTCACGAAAGGCTAAGATCAATCATACATCAGATTAACATTGTGCAATCAACTGATGGAATAATGAAATTATTATCATATTATCCTGTATTCAGAAAAGACAAAATGTATTCACAAATCAATAGAAAAATTAATGACTGTTGGGAATCCATCATGAACAGTATTACACATCAACCAGAAGAAGGCTTCCTGAATGAAGTTCTAGCAAATTTGAGAATATCACAAATCGATTCAAATAATGTTAATTAGAATTTTTTCAATTTTTCAATAATTACTTTAAGGATTTCTTCATCATCAAGCAAAATTAGAGGGAAATCATTTTCTTCACTTGCTTTACGAAATTCAGTATCTTTTGTAACTATAATCATATCATTTTCACGTGCGTAATTAATTATTGAGTAATCAGAAGCAAGTTTTTTTCCCTCCATTTGCATTTTTCGTACACTATAAGCATCAAACCCCAATAGTTTTAATTTCTCATCCATTCCATCCAAATTTTCATCTACAAGAATTTTCATATCAATTAATTATTTAATTTCAATATTAGTGTAAAACATTTTCATTAAAAACAATCTAAAATTAAAACCCTAGAAATTCAGACCACTGATGTCCAAGTTTGTCTATTATTTTCCAACCGAGTCTATCTATATTTACACTAGGTTCAGCAATTACCAAAATGATATATTTTCCGATAGGAATACTCATCATTACAACTTTTTCTCGTCTAGAAGAAGAATATTTTACCCTGCCCAAATTAGCATCAAACCCAGTTCTGTTTGCTACTCTGTGAGCTAATTCTTGAAACATTTGTTTTCTTCTTGCATCATTTTCAAAAGGAACAACTCCTGCTTTCATATCACCTATGATCAATTCCCCAGTATTATCAATAAGACCGCAGAATCGTATTTCAGGTTCCAATAAAATATCAGATATTCTATTTTTCATATCCTCAAGAGGAAACTGTTCATCAGACATTTACAAAATGATTACAATTTCATTGTATTTAATCAAATTTGCTAAAATTACATGTAGAGAAAAGTTAGTCCATATAGGGGATTTTTATAGAATTATCATGATTCAAGGAGCCCCAAAATATGTAATGATTGGATTTTTTGCATTAGGAGTTTTGTTTGTAGGATTTTCATTTTGGGCACTATTCTTGACAGACATACCACAAGAGCAATTTCTAGAAGACCCCAGATTTGAAGAAGAGTATGTAAAATATTATGAATGGAACATTTTGTTTGGGTCTGGATTAATTGGGATAGGCTGGATAATTGCATTTTTAGGACGCAAAATGACACGAAAGTAGTCATAGCCAAAAATGCAAATTAAATAATCGATTGTGAAATTGTGTTTCTAATTTTGGATTAAGTGTAATCGCCAAATTCTTATTTTCAATAAAAATACAAAAAATGTGGATGTAAAGGAAGAAGATACATCAGAAAGATCTAAAAAAAACCATATTGTGTATTACAGATCCCTTTGCAAAGTAATTGAAGATATCAAAAAAGAAAAGAATAGTGAAGGGGAACCAGCAATTAATAGTCATTTAGATAAAAGAATAGAAGCAATGGAAAAAGACAAAAAACGAATAAGAGATATGTTTCCAGATATTAAAGAAGAGGAGTGGGATGACAACACCGACTGAAAAAAATCACAACAAGCATCTAGATTTGCTACATGACTATAAAATTCACCTAGTAAAGTATATCGAAGTTTTAGAAAGAATGGATAAGCAGTCAGAATTTGCAAAGGAATGGAATAAAACAACAATAAAAGAAAGAAAGGAAGAGATACAAATTATTGATAAAATCTTAAAAAATTTGATACGATTTTAGCCATTATTTTTTTGAGTTAAATCATAAAGAGAATTACAAAAATCATCAATGTGTTCAGAAGAAACACCATCAAACCAAGCAAGTTCTTTATCAATACTAAATCCTTGAAAATCATATTTTGAATTGGATTTGACGTAATCAATTTCACATTGAGTTAATTTTTTAATAGAATTTTGCTCAGATGCAGACAATTCATAGTTGCAGGTCATTAAATCAATCTGTACAAAATAATTTTTGTGTAGGGGGTTAATTTTTGCTTTGATAAAGGGTTTGTTTTCTTGTTGACATTCACGATAATATTTGTCATATTCAAACATTTTTGAATCGCCTAAATATTTACGAAATGTCATTTCAATTCAAATCTGAAATATTTAGACTCAAAGATCAGCAGTAATTTTTTTAATTTTTGTAATGAGTCTAATTTTTGTATTAATTGGCATTTCAGGTTCCATTGTAAAATATACAATATTTCTTCTAGTGTAAATTACCATCTGAGAAACCTTTTCTCTTTCAACATGGACATATCTTACTTTTCCCAGTGATCTGTCAAATTCTTTTCTCATAGAACGCCTTTGTGCAACCTGCTTACAGAAATGTTCTTCCTCTTTTTGAGATTTAAGATTAGTTTTTCCTGTCTTCATAATGGCTTCTCGAATATTGCCTTTGGCATCAATAATAGCTGCAAATCTCATTTTAGTATCCAATTTGAGTATTTGTTGAACTACATTAAGCAGATCTACTTTTTTTGCTGCCATATAGTTATTGAAAAATAATTTGGCAAATATAAGCTATCAAATGTTTTAAAAACAAATTTTTCAAGACAGAATTAAATCTTAACAAATTAAATGGATTAGATGAATGATTCGATTTCAAGAATTTTAGAAGAATTAGAAAAACGCTCCACCCTTGAAAAATCAAGATCCATAGAGGTTCCTCAAAAAGAAAGAATGTTAGCAATTACAAAGGAAACAGGAGAACTATTGAACATGATTTTACGCCTAAAAAATGTAAAAAATATGCTAGAAATAGGCACATCTGTAGGATATTCTACAATATGGTGCGCAGAGGCAATTGCAAAAAACTCTGGAAAAATCATCACGATTGAACAAGATTCCGAAAAAATCAGAAGAGCAAATGAAAATTTTCAAAAAGCAAAGATAGAAGACATTATAACGATAAAAGAAGGAATTGCGATCAAAATTTTAAAAGAACTGAGCGTTCAAGAAAAAAACAAATATTTTTTTGACTTTGTCTTAATTGATGCAGATAAAGAAAACGTAATAGAATATTTTGATTTGATTTTACCAATGGTATCAGTAGGCGGAATAATAGTTACAGACAACATGTTATACCCTGAAAAATATAGGCAAGATATGAAGAAATTTTCAGATTACTTGAAATCTAAATCAGAATTGATAACAACAACATTGTCTATCGGCAATGGGGAAGAAATGACAATTAAAATAAAATAATTAACTCTTTTTATCGACTTTCTTTTGTGCAGGCTTTTTGATATTCTTTCTTATTGAAGATTTTTTTCTAAGAGATTCGAGTTTTTTGTTTTTTTCATCAATTTGTTTTTTTAATTTGTCTTGTTTTTCTTTTAGTTTTTTATTTTTTATTTTTATTTGAGATTCAATTTTTTCTCGTTTCTTTTTTAGTAAATCATATGCTTTTTCATCTTTTTTGAGTTGTTTACTGAATTCAGTTTGAGATTTTAATTTTATCTTTTCTTCTTCGGTCTTTTTAAGAATAGATTCTTTTTCGGCGGCTATGATATTGATGAGATTTAATCGGTTTTCTTTGGCAATTATTAGATCTTTTTCCTGAGATTTTATTAATTTCTTGAGTTTTTCAGATTCTGCAAACTTTGCTTTTTCTTTTTTAACCTGAGATGCAATTTCCTCGTATTCTTGTTTGGTTCTTTCTAATTCAGATTGTCTTGATTTGATTTCGATAGCAATTTGTGCCTGCTCTAAAAGTCGAGATTTCTGCTCAGATGCCATTTTTGACAATAATTCCTGCTCCCTGGCAACTTGTTTTTCAATCTTCTCTTGCTCTAGTTGTGCTTGGACTAGTTGTCGTTTCTGAGATAAAAGATCCTTTGAAATTTTAATTTTTTCAGAATCTATTTTTTTGATTATAGATGCTCTTTCTTTTTTAATTTTATCAAGTTCTTCTTTTTGTGCAAGGATTTCATTGGATAGTTTTGTCTGATATTCAATTTTTTCTCGTTCTTCTTTAATTTGGGATTCAAGAGATGATTTTTCTGTAGTGATTTTCTGTTCATACTCTTGTCTGTGAGAAATTAATTGAGACAGGTTTGAACGTTGAAGATTTATCTCATTATGGATTTTCTTTTGTATTTCAATTTTCTTTTGTTCATCCAAAATATCCTTGTTAATTTTTTCCAATTCTTCAGATTTGTTTTCAGGGGACCAACCTTTAGGCATAATGCCATGAATTTTTTTAGGAGTTTCAGATTCTACAGGTTTTTCAAGAGATTTGGGAATATCTTTTTCCTGATGTATCTCAACAGGAACATGCTCTGAAGAATCATGGGAGATGCTTGAATTTAATTTTGATTCTAAGTAAATTGAATCAGAACGGTATAGAGGTTTATCATTTTCTATTGCATCATAGATAGATTGTAATCTTCCCAGATCGCCATTTCCAGAATCAATCAATTCTTTAATTTTTTGCAATAATGGTTTTTCTTCTTCAAATTCGTCTTTAACAGAAAATGAAGAATTTAATTTATTTTCAAGATAAATTTTATCTGAATGATACAGAGGTTTATTGTTTTTTAAGAACTCCAATATGTGATATAGACGCCCAGCATCGCCATTTCCATCATTAATTAGAGCATCAACTTTTTGAATGGTTTCCAAAAGGGATAGAGGTTTTGATTCAGTCATTTTTTCTTATGATTGATTTTTTAATAAATCTAGTAAAAATAACTTTTTAAAAATTATTAACGTAAAAATGAATTTTTGATGATTTGGGAGATAATCATATGCTGAAATATGGCAAATCTTCCTTTTTCAGACGGATTTTATTGTAAAAATCTAATTTTAGATCTTTGGCTTAAACCAAGAATAGACATTATAGAAATTACAAGAATTAACATGGCTACTGAACCAAATTCCGGAATAACTTTAGCCCCCATAACTTTGATTTCCTTTGAGTAAGGTGAAATTGGAATGATCAATTTTTTTCCAGTTGCAGTATCTTCCATTTCAAAATCAACCACATCTCCATCTACCCAAACAGTGTTTGGATTTTCAATTAATTTTATGGGCAAAATAAGAGTCAGTTGTTCATTTTCGGTATCCCCAGATATTGTAAATGTCAGTGTTTTTTCATCAGGGTTGACATGAACAGCATTTTGTAAATTAGTGTCCAAGATGTATTTAATTTTGAATCCCAAACCATCATCAGAGTATCCAGATGCCACCCCATCAACGGTTTTAACACTGCCAGGATTTTTTATCACATGAACTACACCATTCATGTAAGGATGGATACTGCAAAAATAGTAAAATTCTCCCAAATCATTGAATTGTCTAGTGTATGATTTTCCTGCAGTAAAAAATCCACTATCAAAAAGACCATCCACTTCAAAATCACCAGTTTCAATGCTGGATGCAGAGACAGAAGTTATTGTATGAAAAGCTGTGTCAGCATTATGCCATGTAATTGAATCACCTGGATAAACAGTGATTTCACCGGTTGTTATTCCAGTACTTTTTTCAGACCAGAAGAAAGGAGCATTTGGATCAGATGCGCCCGAAGGAATTTTAATCTCATATTCTGTTTGTGCAAATATTTCAACAGTTAACGGGATTATGAATAAAGATGCAATTGCAAAATACACAAACATGTTATTCATGATTTTTTAAGATTACAATTAATTAAAAGAGTTTACTCTGCTCATCAAAGAATACATCTTTGTTCTTGTTATTTATTAATCAGAAAACCTCATCCTAAATATGAAAATGGGTGTAGGAATTGCCATCATAGGCATACTCATGTTTACGTCAGGACTAGTAATGTTTTATCTGATTGAATTAGGTCAAACAGACCCATTGTTGCGATTTGTCAAAAATACAGGAACGTTTGTAGGCATTAGTGGCATGGGAGTATTTCTGGCAGGTGTTTTACTACATCTGATCAACAAAAGCGAGCCATCATTGAAAGAACATTCAGATGTTTAGGCCTGATACAGCATATTCTTGTATTCATCTATAGGAATGACGAATTTGCAAGTTTTACAGAATAATACTTCTTTGTTTGAAAGAGATTTGATTTCAGTAGGAATAGTTCCACAATATAGTGAATCAATAAGACACATCGGGCAATTTGCTGCAAGTTTTTTCATTCCAAATTCATTTGTAATATTCATGATTTATGTTTGGTTTTCTGATATATTAAAAACAGGTAGAAATTATACTAGTGCTAATTTAAGAACTAAATTATAATAACACATCAAAAAAAAGAACAGAAATGTCTGAAAAATTATGGTTGGGAGGAATCTACATCAAAGATGAAGGAGGCTATGAAATAATTTTAAAATCATTGAACCATTATAAAAATAGATTAAAAACACTCAACGATAGTCCAGAATTAAAAGATTCAGCAGCAATGTTTGCATCCGTCTTAAACCAGCAAGCTAGAAAGACAGTTCCAAAAATTAATGAAGTGATAGAAAAAATTCATGAAGGGCTTAAAGACATTCAAATTATGAATAATATTTTAGATGAAAAACAATTTCTAGAAAAAGCATTAGCATGTTACGAATCAGATATTCATAAAGCTGAAGATACAGGTCATGAATACTTTGTAAAACTTGTTGGAGATACATCACATGCAAGAGAAGATCTAAAAATCATTAAAACAGCATTAGTGAAAATAAATAATTTTTCAGAATAGTTTTACAATCCTTGCAAATACCAATCAAAATATGGCAATAATGCCTTACACTGCTTCTTTTTTTCAGACTCGTCTGCAGAGCTTTGAATTTTTTGAATTTTACCTTGAAGATATTCAGAAATTAGTTCATTTTTGAAATGAGGGTTTATTTGATTTAAAACGTCAACCAGTTTTTCAGAAGAGGTATTTTCAAAATCCTTTAAAATTTTATTTATTTCTTCTTCTAGGGACATGAAAGGAATTTGTAATACCTATTATTATTTGATATAGTTAGACAACATCGTCATCATTCCAAGTTAGACGGAATTTTCCTGTTACTCTAAACATATTGAGTTTCCCACCAGATTTGAAATTAATTTTATATGATTTATGAGAAACATCCTCTATTTCCAAACTGACATTATCTTTGATTGCTTGAAATGTGATTGGATTGTTAGAAATTTGTTTCCACTCATCACCGTCAAAATCCATGTAAAATTTGGTATAAAGTAATCCCATATGATTACCATAAACAATCCCGAATAAATAACTAGATGAAATCCTATTTATCTAAAGACATAGGAGGTACAAAACCAACTAAATTACTGACAACTGTTGGAAAGATGATTTCAAAGTCTTTGTCGTGTCTAATGATTTCAAAAACATGATCAATTAATTGCTGAACAGTCAAGTGTTCATCACGATATAATGTCTTTTTGGGGTTTTTTACAGAATCTAGGATTGTAAATCCAGTATCAACCAGAATTAAACTTCTTAACAAAAAGTTTGCAACAGATATTTTATCATCAACATCTTTGTGAGAATAATCAGTATCTAATTTTTTGATTTTTAATTTTAAATCATGGTATGAATTATTGGTGTTTCGTTCAATTCTATGATGTATTCTCTCTTCAAAATTTTCAACAGGAATGTAAAATTTCATATTTCCTTTATGTGAAACAGTGATGATTTCTTTTTCTAGAAGAGAATCCCTTGTTTTTTCAAAGGTTGTTTTTGCCATAAATTCTGGTACAATTTTTTTCAACAAGGCATTATGATGTAGTTTTGGATAATTCTTAATAGTCTCCAGAATTACTCGTTCACGCTCATATATTTCAGAGTTGGGCTTAATCTGACTCATTATCTTTAGGTCGACCTATATAATACAGGTCAGCTATTAATTAGTTTTGGATATTTTACTAATCAAATTCAGGCTGAAACAGGATTAAGATTCAGATTTTTCAAGATCATCCAATTTCTTTCTCACAGCCTCAGCAACTTCATGTTTGAGTCTGTCTTCTTCTTCCACAAGTTCTTTCTTGAATCGTTTTTCCCAGTAACCTTTCACCATCAGAATCATATTAACATCAATCAGGTAAGAAATAAGCTCTTCTAAATTGTAAAAATCTCAATGTAACATCATTCAATATTTTGCAAATCGAGCATGCGTGAAAACGCTAATGATTTGACAATTCCAGATATTAAATTTAGAGAAACATGAAAGTACTAATTCAACATGAGCATATAATTAACTGAGAAATCATCCATCGGGCTTAAATACAAATTTTGGAATTCAAATCACCTAACACATCATGAGATTTGGGGATTCTTCATCAAATTTCATGAAATTTTAAAATAAAAAGAAAACCATTCACACTAGTTTTTTTGTGTGAAAGGAGATATCCATGTTTGGATTATATTTTTGTTCAATTCAGCAAATGCATTAACATTATCATTGAATGTTTTGAAATTTTGAACAGTTGCATCAATAGCAGTTTTTACTAATTGATTGTTTACTGTACTTGCTTGAACAATTTGCTTGTTAGTATCAACAATAGCAGTTTTTGCAGAGTCAGGAATATCTGTATTAATTCCAGATTTCTTTGCAAATTCTTGCTGTATTGAAACTGCGGCATTAATTGTTTTTTGGCAGGTTTTCATACATTCATTTTGCAATTCTGTTGCAGACTGAAAATATTGCGGAGTTAATTTTGAAACATTTTCAAAATATTTCTGAATATTTTGTTTGTACATTGCAAATGCATCGCTAGTTTGAGATTGGGTACTCATAATTCAACATAGTTATCCCAGTATATATACTATTGGTAATGAGTGGTAATGAAAGTCAATAAATGGTAATAATTGAGGGATTTTAGTTCTAAAATGACCCATTTTGTTTGTTCAAATGAACAAACAATTTTTCATTGAAACAAGTCACAGAAGGAGATTATTCTGAATAACTCATTTTATCAACATGTGAAGAATCAGCATTCACTGCATCAATTATTCTCTGTTCTAAATTATGAATATAGTCATCTTGGCAATCTATAGAACAAAATTTTAGTCTGGGATCAAACAAATTCTTGCCACAATTTTTACATTTCATTGATTTAAAAAAATATTTTTGATATACTGGAAAATGGGAAAAGTACCTAGTGCTAATTGCATCTAGAAAAAACGATAGAATATCCATTCTTTTTGATGAAAACAGATGCCGTTTTCCAGGCATAAATTTAGACGTTATAAAGAGGGTTTTTTGAAATTCGTTAAAACCATAATGACCTCCATGAGGGATAAATGATTTTAGTTATTCTTCAGAAGACATCCATTCTTCATCAGGTTTCTCTAAGAGATTCCATTTGTTTTGGATTGTTTTGAAGAATTTGTTGTTTTTTAACTGAGGCATAATTTCATAACACAAAATTTGTATTTAACCTCCACTTATCAATCATACATAGAAATTAGTCCACTGAATCCAACTCCAAGTTTAATTATGACCTGTCGTTTTCTTATCTAAAAGGTTGATTTGTCTTTGTGTATGATAAGAACAAACAAGTAAACAGACGAGTATTTTCTTTTATTCTTTGCCTTTTTATTCTTTGTCGATAAATTCGTTGACACCAGGTGGTTCTGGAGCCAATCCTTTTCTCTTTCTAATATCAGCAACTGCAGAGGTAAGCATAGATTTTGGGACTTCAGTCCATGCCTTAAACGAAGTGTTCCAAGTTGCGCGTCCTGCAGTTTGACCTCTCATTGCTTCAGATAGAGTAAATGTTTCAGAAGCTGGAATCTCACCAACAACAATGCTGGATGCACCTTTTTGTGACATGTCAAGAACTTTACCTCGTTTACCAGAAAGAATTGTTGCAACATTTCCAACCAAATCAGTTGGGACACGTACTTCAATTGCCAAAGTTGGTTCCAATACAGCAGTACCTGCAGTGAGTAATGCACCCATACATGCTCGTCTAGATGCAGGACCTAATTGAGACAAACCTCTATGGGCTGTGTCTTCGTGAGGAACAAAGTGAGTAAAGATGAATTTACAATCCCTCATCTGTTCTTTACAGAGAGGTCCTTCCTTCATAACTTCTTCAAATCCAGAATTAATAGAATCAGTAGACTCTTGAACAAACTGTACACCCTTTGTTCCGTTGATCATTACATTTCCACGTGAATCAAATTTCATAACTCTCTTGATTGTATCAGTATCCCAGCCAGCCTCTTTGAGTAAATCTGCAACAACTTTTTTGTCTTTAATGTCACTGATTTCACCAGTTCTTAGCATATGGGCAATTTTAGGTTCTAGAGGCTCTACTTTCATGAAAATCTTGTTGTGTCTATTTGGAGATTTTGCCATAATTGGCTCACATGTTCCTTTTACAGTTTCTCTATAGTTAATCAAAGGTTCAGATGTTACAATCTCACATTTTGCATCTTGAATTCTGTGTGTTGCAACATCCAAGTGCAATACGCCCATTCCGGCAACAATAGTTTCACCACTTTCTTCATCAATTTTCACGATAAGGTTTGGATCCTCGATAGTGAGTTGTTTTAAAATTTCTACAAGTTTAGGTAAATCTTTTGGATGTTTTGGTTCTATAGCAACTTGAACTACTGGTTCTGAGACATATTTTACACCTTCAAACATTGGAATGCCTTTAATAGATGACAGAGTATTTCCTGCTCTACATTCAGTTAATCCCAACAATGCAGGAATGTTTCCCGCACCTAATTCTCCAACTTGTTCTCTTTGGTTACCCATAAAGAAGTTGACTGATTGGACACGTCCTTCTCTTTTCTCATCTATAATATTGATAGTTTGACCATCTTTGATCGTACCTGAAAATAGTCTTCCAATTGCAACAGGTCCTGCTGCAGGATCTAAAACCATGTTTACAACCATCATAATTGTTGGTCCACTGTCATCACATGCAAGCAATGCTTTACCAACATCAGATTCTAGATCACCTTTCCAAATTTGTGGAATTCTATACTTTACTGCTTCATGAGGAGCAGGATGATGATTTACAACCATACCAAGAACTGCATCTGCCAATGGTGCTTTTTCTACAAGTTCTGCTACTTTTTCATTTTCATATGCATCTATGACATCTTTGAATGTAATTCCTCTTTCTTTCATTAGTTCTAGATTAATTGCCCATCTATCTTTTGCAGAACCAAATGTGACACTAGAATCCTGAATTGAAACTTTCCATTTTTGTTTGTATTCTGGTTCGGCATATGTGTCAATGAGAGTATTGAAATTTGAAACAACTTCTGCTAGTTGGGCTTGCATTTTTTCTGGAGTTAATCTGAGTTCTTTGATGAGTCTATCTACTTTGTTGATAAACAAGACAGGTTTTACTCTCTCTTCAAGGGCCATTCTAGTTACCGTTTCAGTTTGAGTCATGATACCTTCTACAGCATCACAAACAACTACTGCACCATCAATAGCCCTAAGACTTCTAATGACTCTTCCACTAAAGTCAACGTGTCCAGGAGTGTCAATCATGTTAATGACATATTCGGTATTATTTTTTGTAAAGTGTAATGTAACGTTAGCTTGGTAAATTGTAATTCCTCTTGCTTGCTCTTCTTTATCAAAGTCCATTGCGAGAGCTTTTCCAGCAGCAGAAGGGGCAATAATTCCAGAGTATGCCAAAAGACTATCACTCATCGTGGTTTTTCCGTGATCTACGTGAGCAATTACACCAAAGTTTCTAATCTGGTCTTTGTTCTTGATGATTTTTAGAACCTCACCTGTAGACTTGAATTTTACCATATTCGCAGAACTTAGGATTCAGGTATTAAACCTTAGCCTTCTAAAAGATCAGTAGATCATTTGGTTGGAAACATCACGAATCTTTTTTGCAGTTACAAAATGACATTCTTTTTTTCTTCTCCTTCTTGCTTCAAAAAGAGCAATCATTTGAGAAAAGAAAATGCAAAAAAGCACTTGAGATATTGTTTCAGAAGGCATTGAAGGGTGAATAACATTGATTCCAATTTTCTTTAGATTTTGCCCCAATTGTTTTGTATGAGGATTTTTCTTTTCGAAAATTATTACAGTGTCACCTTTTTTTATAGAAAACAATTCCATATGAGAAAACTGCTCGATTCTAGAATAATGTACATCATAGCCTAAAATTTCGTAAAATTTTGCAGCGCAATACATTGCTACAGGAAAAGTATAGTGATTTCCCAAAACAAAAATACGATTTGAAACTATGGTTTTTTTGGCAGAACCCTGAGCAATTCTAAATAGCGAAATATTTGGAATTTTGATATTTTTCACTAAAGAAATACAAGTTAATGCACTCTCCAAAAAAGAAATACTGCCAGCAGTAAAAACTCCGCTATTTGGAGAATCAAGTAAGATTAAACAGTCAGAAGCTTTTGCAAGCCTGCTCTGGGATTGGCATGTGATTGCAGTAGATTTTTTTGCAATCTTTGCAACTTTGATATTTGTAATAGTGTTTCCAGAAATAGATACAAAATACACGTGTTTTGATTTTGCTATTTCCTTGTTTTGATATAGGTCAAGAGGATCCATTGCTTTTACCAACCCACCTGAAAATGATTCTGCAAGTAGAGAAGAAACAAGGGAATCACCGCTTCCAGTAAATAGAATGTTTTTTTGTGTTTTAAGAGAAATTGTTTTTTGTTTTTTGAATGATTTTAGAAAATTTATTTGTAATTTGATATCTTCTTCAAAAGCATCTATTGAGTTCATAATTAAAATTTATTTTTGTCATATATTAGAAAAACTATCGTCATAGGTTTTGGTATTTATTACCAAAATTAAGCAAAAGTATATGGAAATTTCTGTAGGACACACTCCTGATTCTGATGATGCATTCATGTTTTATGGAATGTTTACAGGAAAAGTTCCATCTCCAGATTTCAAGGTAAATCATGTCATTGAAGACATTGAGAAATTAAATCAAAAAGCCACAGATCCAAAATTAGATGTGACAGCAGTTTCAGTACATGCATGTGCATACATTCCAGGATATACAATTTTGAGAAGCGGCGGAAGTTTTGGAATTAATTATGGTCCCATAGTTACAGCTAGAAAAATGATGACAATTGATGAGGTTAAAAAATGTAAAATTGCAATTCCAGGAAAAATGACTTCAGCATTTTTACTATTGCAATTAATGATTGGAAAATTTGATTATGTTGAAATGAATTTCAGTGACATTCCAGAAGCAGTCAAATCAGGCAAAGTAGATGTCGGACTAGTAATTCATGAAACTCAGTTGTCTTATGAACAAGAAGGAAACGTCAAAATTTTAGATGTAGGAGAGTGGTGGGATAAAACAACAGGAGGATTACCTGTGCCACTAGGAATCAATGTCATGAGAACAGATCTAGGCATGGATACAATAGTGAAATTTGACAAATACCTGCAATCATCAATTGAATTTGGAATTGAGTATTTTGATGATGCAATAGATTATGCTATGCAATATGCGAGAGGAAAAGAAAGGAGCTTAATTGAGAAATTTGTAAAAATGTACGTAAACAATGTAACTGTCAATATGGGAGATGCAGGGGAAGAATCCATAAGAAGATTATTCAAAATGGCAAAAGAAAAAGAACTTGTTCAAGATTTTGAAATCAGCATTGCCAGCAAGTAATTATAGAACAAAAAAAGTTTAGAAATTATGGGAGATGGAATTGGAGGCGCAGTTCTCAATATTCTTACAAACAATGCTTTTGAATTGTTAATTAGCCATACAAGAAAAGATAATCAAGAACAATATGGCAAAGTTGAGAAAATCATCATGAGTAAGATTGACGATCCGGACCAACCGCAATATGAAGAGAAAACCAAAGAAGATTTAGAAAGAGCGCTCAAAGGAAAATTTGTTTCGTGTAATGTTCAGTATAGAGATGAAAAAACCGATGCCTTGGTTTGTAATGTTTTTGTCCAAAGACCCCCAGAAGGATTTTAAAAACCAGTGTAACATTTCAAAAGAATTATTGAATTAATTTGAAAATGATAATAATTAAAAATATTCAAATTATTGAACAGGGGTTTTTAATTTCAAATTCATGGTTTTCCCTCGGTATGAGATTCTATAATATAGTAAAATTCCTACGAGTTCTAGATATTCTACAAACCCAACAGTGTAAAAATGCATTAGCCACCCATCCATACTTTGATCAATTGATGCCATAGCAGCACTCATTTGAGGAAACGCAGTAACAAAGCCAATAGGAGCCATCAATGTGCCAAATATCCAATCAGACGGAGTCATTTTTTTGGCAGATTCTAGGACAATATTTCAATCATACATAGTTTCTGAAATGGACATATTTTTTTGTTCTAAATGTTGAGAATAGCCTTGATCAATTGCAAAAATCATAGTTCCCAAAACAACTAATAAAAATGCAGATTCAGCAAAAATCAATATTCCACGTTTACCTTTTTGAAATTTGAAAATTTGTCTTTCAAGCATAGGTCCAAAAAATCCAAGCTTGTTCTTTTTTGCAAGCACAATTACAGCAAGAGAGATTACAGAAATGACACCTAAAGAACCAAGCCAGTCATCAGATACAAATTCTGTAAACAATAGTCTTGCAGGTAGTAAAATACCACCCATTATTGCAAAAACAATTAGAGACTCAATTTTTGAGTTCAATAATAAAAATAGTTCAAACATCGCATATAACCTAGTGATAATATTTTTTCTAGTGCCAAAAAAGATCATTTGAAAATACCTAATATATGATGAAAATTTATAATATTTTGAATTGGTCTTAGTAGATAAAAAAATTCTAACAGGAGGGATTGCAATGATTGTTGCAGGAATAATTGTAACAATAGTATCGGCTGATCAACCAACAGGTCAAGTAGGAATGAGCGAGGAAGAAATTATTGATTTGATGATAGCTGAAGATCAAAATCAAGCTTATCAAATGTTGTCAGGAATTTTAATTGGAATTGGATTCTTACTGGTATTGATTAGTTTTGGAGCAAGACGGAAAAAAGACAGTGTAAAAAGAAAAGAGAAAAAGCCTGCAGAATAATTCAAAGCTTTTAATCTCAAATAATTTAATAACCATCATTGATTCAGGCAGAAATCAGCATTTATCCCATGGCAACAAAAACTACCAGTGCTAGTTTTTACATTGCAAAAGCAATAGAATCTATTCAAAAAATTAAGAATCTCAGATATGAAATCAATGCAATGGGGACAATACTAGAATCAGACAACATAGAGACGATAAACTCGGCTACAAAGCAAATGATGGAAACTGTTCATAATTTAGGAATTGCAAGAGTTGAAGTGATAATCAAAATAGATTCAAGGAGAGATAAACATCTCAAAATAGAAGAAAAACTAGAATCTATTAAAAAACAGATGAATTAGAATTTTTTTAAAATATCAAAATGAGTATTTCTTTGAGCAGGTACACGCCCTATTTCTTTGACCATGGTTGCAAGTTCTTCAACTGAAGAAGATGTGGATTTTCCAGCTGCCTTGTAAATTTCCTCAGAGAATGCAGTTCCTACTAAATCATTTCCGCCATTAGACAAAGCAACTTGTGCGAGTTTTTTTCCATAGGCTACCCAATAAACAGAGATATTGTTTAAGACGTTTGCAAGCATCAATCTAGATAATGCAATAATCCTCAAATCATAAACAGATGAGCATTCATTATTGACCAAATGCTCTTGTTCTAATTCAGTATTATCCAAACTGAATTTCAATGGAATCAGAGTCAGAAAACCATTTGTTTTCTTTTGTAATTCACGAATTTTGATTAGATGATCAACAACGTGTTCAGGCTTTTCAATATGTCCGTAAAGCATTGTAACATTACTTTGGATACCCATGTTATGAGCTTCTTCTATAACATCAAGCCATTGTTGTCCAGTACACTTTCCTCTAACGATTTTATCCCTAATATCCGGATGAAATAGTTCAGCACCGCCTCCAGGCATTGAATCAAGTCCTGCTGCCTTGAGACGAGACAAGATTTCTTTTGTAGAATTTTTTGTTAATTTTGATAAATAGTAAATCTCAGCTGCAGTTAGTGCTTTGATGTTTAACTGAGGATGATTTTTTTTAATCGTTCTCATCATGTCTTCATAATATTCCAAAGGAAGTTTAGGATGAAATCCACCTACGATGTGAACTTCAGTTGCACCCATCTGTTTTGCAATTCCAACGCGCTGTTCAATCTCTTGAGGAGTTAGAGTATACGCATCATCAGCACCATCTTTACGATAAAATGCACACATCTGACAGCTGGCTGCGCACACATTGGTATAGTTCATGTAATAGGATGCAGCAAAAGTAACAGTATCACCAACCAAGTTTTTTCTAGCATTATCTGCAACAGCACCAAGCAAATGCAAATTATCATAGTTCATTAATTCAAGACCATCATTATACGACAATTCTTCTCCAGATAAAGCACGATCTAATGCTTGAGAATCTCCAACTAGTTGTTCTAACATGATAATTTGTTTCCACATCATGATATATTCCTTAGTGAAATAATATGAAACCCATTAGTTTTGAGCCTGATTTATCAAGAAAGAATGATTTTTTCAAGTTCCAGAGGAGAATCAATCAAGTAATCAGGATGTTCTTTTTCAAGAGCATTTTTTGTATTATAACCCCAACTCACACCAATTGTTTTGATGCCAACCTTTTTGCCAGCTTCAATATCACGAACTTCGTCACCAATAAAATAAACATTAGATTTTTCAACATTCATTTCTTTAATGATTTTAGAGATAGTTCGATCTTTGCCAAAAATTTTCTTTGCAGTATAAAAGAAATCAAAGAAATCCAAGTTATTTGCATGAAGAAATTTTCTCACGTTTTCTTCAATATTTGTTGTGACAATCCCCACATGACAGCCATTTGCCTTAAGCAATTTCAATACAGGAAGTAAATCTACAGAAGGAGATAATAGTGCAATATGAGAATTGATTTCTCGTCTAACTTTTCTAATTACAAAAGGAAGTTTGAATATTGAAATCCCAAGATGTTTTAAAATTTCAAGGGATTTTTTTCCGCGTAGATATTCCACATCACTTTCTTTGATCTTTTTGAATCCAAATTCATCAGAAAGATTATTCATTATAGATATTATAGAATCCAAAGTATTGGCAATAGTTCCATCAAAATCAAATATCACCACAGGTTTTTCCAATTTCTAAAATCCAGTCATTTTTTGAGAATATATGTCAAAATACAGTAAATCATCACCGATACAAGTCAAATTTCTTTTTGCAGTTTCCGCAAAACCTCTGTTTAGTTTTTTTACTTTCTGTTCCCAAGTTGGCACCACAACGATCGCATTTTTGTTTAATCATTTTTTATTATCAAACTCTAGAATACCTTCATTCCTACAAGATATTCTTTTTTTCATCCTATAAACTACATGAATTTAAGATATCCAGCCAGATCAAATACCAATGAATTTGAGAATGAAAATTTGGATATTTATGATTGAAATGAATTCTAGCATTATTTTGTTTTAACTGCCTAGAATCTCATATTCTCAAGAAATAAGTAGGCAATCACACAACATCAATCATGGTACTTCCTCTAATTGATGAGCATAAACCAAAATGCTATCTTTGCCATGAAGGCTTTGAAAACATTGACAAATTACGGGAACACCAAAATTCTACACACGTGGATTTCTTTGAAAAAAATGAAAAGCAGAATAAAAGAGAACCAGCACCTGGAGACGTCACTGTATTTTAGACTTTTTTTCATTCATAGATTTTAGTAATTCTTGTGCTGTGGTTTTGGAAACGCTTGCTAAATCATAGTGTTTGTCAATAGATAGTGCTTTTTTGAAAAGTTTGATTGCATCTTGCAATTCACCCATTTCTCCCATGGAGAGACCTTTGTAAGCAAGAGCCATGGCACATTTTTTATCAATTTTCAATGCAAGATCATAGCAATCAATAGCTTCAAGATATTTTTCTTGAGAATGTAACGCTGCTCCTTTGTTTAGTAGTGCGTCAAGATTTGTGGGTGAAATTTCAAGTGCTTTATCATATTGTTTAATTGCAAGATTTAGTTTTCCCAAATTTTGCAGAGTTGCTCCTTTGTCAATTAGTATGCTATAATTCCCAGGTTCTTCTTGTAATGCCAAATCATATAATTTCAAGGCGTCAGAATAGTTTCCATCCTCTGTATATTCAAAAGCTTGTGCAAGCATCTTCTCTGTTTTACTATCCATCATCTTTGATAATATTTTGTTAATAATATAGATTGACTTACAGTAAACAGTATTTCAACTGGAATAAGACATAATGCAAAAACTATAAAATTTCAAGATGCATTTTTGTCTCGAGGTTCAATTTCAAGTGATTTGTTAAAGCAATACATGGATTCCTCATATCTACCCAAACTACGTAGAGCGACTCCTTTATGATTCCAAAGATCAGGATCATTTTGGTTTAGAAGTAAGGCTTGCTCAAAAAACCCTAGTGCATCATCAAATTTCATCTCGTTCATTAATGATTGTCCTTTTTTGACAAGGTTCTCAATATCATCCATAAATCAACACATATTTCATGAGTATTAAATTTGAAAATAGATCATAGTAAATTAATGTACAAAATCAAACAAATTTACATGAATTTAATGAAATTTTAAATATATTTTTCACAATTACAGAGTATGGTCATAGATAAAACAGATGAAAAGATCATCAATCATTTACTAGTAGATGCAAGACAATCAGCAAGACAGTTAGCTCTAAAACTTGGATTGTCAACGGTTACTGTCCTATCCAGAATCAAAAAGTTAGAAAAAGAGAAAATAATTCAGAGATATTCTGCAATAGTCGACCATAAAAAAATTGGGTATTCATTAACGGCAATAATAGAAATTATTGCCAAGAATGACAAGATTGTAGACATAGAAGATGAGATAGCAAAATTTGAAAATGTTTGTGGAGTGTATGATATTACAGGTTCAACAGACACCATAGTCATTGCAAAATTCAAGGCAAGAAACGAATTGAGCAAGTTTGTAAAGGGCTTAGCATCTATTCCAAATGTGGAAAATACGATAACACATGTAGTACTCAATACTACAAAAGAAGATTTCAGACTGTCATAGTGATAAAAATGAACAAGATTATGATTTTTGTGATTTTTGCAATAGTCTTTGGAGTATCACAGGCAGTGTATGCTCAAAGTGGAAATCTAGACATGGAATTAGAAGTTTCAGATGAAGAAAAAATTATTTTGTTTTCAGGTTTTGCGATTGCAGTTTTAGGAGTGTTTCTGTTTCTTGCAAGAGACATTATTCTTAGGAAAAAAACATCATATGACAAAGAAGAGTTGGAATCTAAAAAAGACAAGACGTTTGAAAAATACCACTCAGATTGGGGAGACGATTATGAAGAACTAGGTCAGCGTAGAAATACAAAAGAAGACAAAGAATTCAGAGATGCAGCAAATAATAGTGAATTACCAAATTATTATGAAATTATAGGAGTTCCCAATAATGCCACTCCAGAAGAAATCAAAAAGAAATTCAGAGAGTTGGCAAAAAAAACTCATCCTGATAAAACAAGAGAAGATTCGGAAGAAGAAATGGCTAAACTCAACAAAGCATACGAAGTGCTATCAGATAAAGAAAGTAGAGAAAAGTATGACAGATATCTAAAAGTGGGTTAAACAGATCCTAATTTTACAATAATCATACTAAGCTCAATAGATTCAGGAGTCTGAACACTGTTTGTCAAATTAGTAAAAATCTCAACAGAAACAGGTTTACCATCCGATTCAATCTGAGTGGTAATTTTAAGTTCGCCAAATTCAGTATTAGGACCAAGCATTTTCTTTGTCAATAATGGCACAATAGAAAGATCCTCAACAACACATTTCATTTTATAAGCAAATTTATCTGAAAAATATACTCCACCACGAGTAGTCGGTTCATTAACAGGTATTGGAGAATTTGAAATGGATGTGCTGGCGATCGGAAAAGTCTGATTATTCACATACAGCGTAAATGTTGGAGAATTTTTTTCATTAAAAGCCATCAGATTTTTCAATAATTGCAGATTAAATGGCATACAAAAGTTCCAAATCATAATTCTATTGAATCTTTCTAACATTGATATGAAAACCATGATAGATTCAACTCTCAAGAGATCATCTTTAAAAACTTGAATCCATTTCAAAGAATATTGCAGCAATTTGCAAATACCCATTCAATGAAAAATGAAATTCTCAGTTTAATGGTAGAGAACAAGTTAGAGGGGGATTGTTATGTCGAGATGTTAGATTACACCATCGACCTATTTGAGAGCCAAGGACTGGGAACAGAATATTATGGATATCACAACATCAATCATGAATTAGAAGTTACATATGTTTCACTTTTAGCAGCTAAACAAAATCAAATCCAATTCACAGATGAAGATATAAAATATCTTTATGTCTCAGCTTTATTTCACGATTTTGATCCTCAAAAAAATGTAGACAAACCTCATGAAGAAAGTGTTTTAAAATTCATTTCGATGGACAAAAAACTACGTGATCTAATAAAGATAGCAAATTTAGACTTGGAGATTATCAAAGTATTGATTTTACGAACCACTTATCCTTGGAGTGGAAAGTTGAAACAAAATGCAGAAGAACAAATCAAAGAATGTTTTAACAATTCAGATCTAACAAGAAATAACTTGCAATATCAAAAACACATAATGGAAATGGGATGGTATCTTTCTGTAGTAGACAGAGTTAGTGGTTATGCATTAGGAGATTTTGCAAAAGCTATGGAGATGGCAAAAATGAACGCACATGCATTGGCATGGAGACCATCATTAATTGTTAGGAGTGCAGTTGCATATTTTGAAGAATTATTAAACAAAGAGACAGACATGGCAAAAGCAATTCTCAAAGTACTTCCAAAGGAGATGAGAAAAAATTTCTTTGATACAGTACTGTCATTTATGAGAATCAGGCAGCAGGAGATATCAATTCAAGCAAATTATTCATATGACAATTTAAAATTGATTCCAACAATTGAGTCAATGGTAACAAGAAATGATCCAAAGTTTATTGATTCACTGTATGAGATATTTATGGAATTGCCAAGACCGTTGCAATTTGGAAGAGAAAATTTTGAAAAATCAGTGAGAGACCCTGAAGTAATCATAAACACTTTGAGACTAAATGACAAAAATGGGGAAGTGATAGGATTTGCAAAAGGAGGACCGCTTGAGAATTACAAATTACGCGAAGAGATCAGAGACGAGAATTACGGTTTAGGAAATACAATATTTTTAGAGCCTTTAGCATTGAAAATGGGTTACTGGGGATTAAAAGGAGGAAGTGAAATGCGTCATATGTTCATCATGCAGTCCCATTCAATGAAATTCAAGTATATGACAAGTTTTGCATTACGAGATGTCATCAGATCCAGAATAACTAAGGAACAAGCAGAATTTGTAACCTTATTTGATCCAGAGAGATGGGATTACTATAGAATCGAAATATAAAATCACCATATGAAAAAATCAATTTTAGAAATATTAGAATCAGAAATTTTAGGAAACATCCATTCTACAGATGAATTCAAGGAGTATTATTCAGTCGATGCAAGTTCTTACAAAATTGTTCCAAAAATAATAGTAATTCCAAAAAATGAAAAAGATGTCATCAATACCGTAAAAATTGCAAAAAAAATGAACGTGTCTGTTACTGTAAGAGGTGCAGGAACAGGTCTTGTGGGAAGTGCATTGAACACAGGGATAATACTAGATATGAAAAATTTCGATTCAGTTGAAATAAATAAAAATTATGTCAATGTGGGTGCAGGCGTACTAAAAGGGAATTTAGATAAAATATTGAAGAAATCTAAGAAATTTTTTCCTCCCAATCCGTCAATTGGATCGTTTTGTTCAGTGGGAGGAATGTTAGGAAATAATTCCAGTGGAAGCAGGAGTTTGAAATATGGAAGTATGATAGACAATGTTGAAGAAATAACACTTATTGATGGAAAGGGGATGAAAATAACTCTTCCAAAAAACAATAAAAAATCTAAAGAGATCATCAAAATAACAAACAGCATAGAGCGTAAAAAATTTCCAAACGTAACAAAAAATTCCTCAGGATATAGATTAGATAAGATAAAAACAATAAAAGACACACATAAAGCAATAATCGGTTCAGAAGGAACGTTAGGAATAATATTATCTGCAAAATTAAAAATCAAAAACAAACCAAAGAAAAGAGTTCTTTTTGTAATTCAATATGATTCAATAATCAAAGCTGCAATAAACTGTAACATTATCAATAAAACAAATCCATCTGCACTTGAATTTGTAGATAAAAGTACATTTGATCAAATAAATTTTGGATTTGATAAGAGCAGCAAGTGCCTATTATTTGTAGAATATGACGATAAGATTATTTCAAATGTGAAAAAAATTAATGAAATCACCACAGGTAAAATTGTTAAAAAAATATACACAGATAAAAATATTGAAAAATGGTGGAGATACAGAGATTCATCATTACATTATAGTTTAAAATCAATTAAAAAAGAAAACCGCATTCCTCACGTAATAGAAGATGCCGCAGTTCCATTAAAAAACCTCCCAAAATTATTTTTAATTTTGAACAGAATAAATGAAAAGTACAATACACAGTCAATCGTTTATGGTCATGCAGGAAATGGAAATGTGCATGTAAGATTAATTTCCAATAGGAGAAAAATAAAAATTGTAAAAAACATAGCAAGTGAATATTTCCACGAGGTCTGGAAGTTAGGGGGAACTATTACTGCAGAACATGGAGATGGATTGGCAAGATCAGAATTCATCAAAAAGCAATATGGGCAAAAAAATTATGAAATTTTTAAAAAAATCAAAAAATATTTTGATCCGGAAAATATCCTCAATCCAGGCAAAATAATTACCACAAAGAGCACAATCATACAAAACCTAGAAGAATTTTAAAAAAATCAAAATTAACAAGAAAAAACTGGCGCAGAAACGCTTTTGTAACTAAAAAATGCCCAAAAAATTGTGTTAGGAAGGGGCATAGTACTATTAGCATTACTTGTGATTATTTCAAGTGTTGTGCCAGCATTTGCCCTGACAGAATTAGAAAGGGCATCAATCGGAGACCCAAAATTAACAAATGCATTTGGAGCACCTATTGGAAATAAAATAAATGTTGATCAACAAATTCAGATTGCAGCAGACATTACAAACAATCAAGAAAAATCTCAGAAATTTAGTTATCTTGTTCAGGTCAAAAATTCTGAAGGCATAGTTGTAGATGTAGCATGGTTTAGTGGAGAACTAAATCCACAACAGAAATGGAACACATCGGTGTTTTGGGAACCACAACAAGCAGGAGAATTTACTGCAGAAATTTTTCTATGGGAAGGATTTCCAGTAAATCATAAGGCATTGGCAAAATCGGTCAACATACAGATCAGTGTAAGTTAAATTTTTACGAAAAAAAATATAATTATTTAAAAAGTTCTAATCAATTATTCATATAATTATCAAAAAAACATCCGATACGAAAAAAATTGGTCTGGAACATGATAAATGGGATCGGAGATTTGTCTAATAGTGAAAAAAATTCAACAAGTTCTCGCTAATATGACCTTGAGCCTAGAGACAATATGACAATAGGATATTGTGTGAAGTGTCGAGACAAACGAGAAATCGGCGGCCCTAAACCATACACCATGAAAAATGGTAAACCTGCAATCAAAGGCACATGCCCAAAATGCAGTACAGCCATTTTCAGAATTGGTAGAGGATAAATTTCTCACTAGAGAAATTTAGTACTGCCATTCATCAGTAAGACCATTCCATAGCGAACGCATTGGGGATGGATCTTTTTCTATTTCTTCAGTAATCCTGTTTCTCAATACAAAAAAGAAGTTTTCTAAGGCATCAACACCCCCATCAGCAAATAACTCATGACCAATCTCAGTAATTCTTTTGTGTTTATCAGAAATTTCTACAGAATCGGGATTTTGCAGACAAAAAGTCATCAGATCAATCAATTCTTCTTCCAACATGAAATCCATTACAAATAACTAAAAAAAGCCAAATTTAGGTATTCAAAATAAAAAAAGATTATTTTAGACGTTTGTAAATCTCTTTGAACTCACATGATAGATTATAGGAGATATTTAGCAAGTGAGCAAGTTGATTCATAGATGTCTTACCACGTCCTAATTGTCTTAACAAAGTCAAAGCTTTTTGGGGAGAGCTTGAAGCCAAAGGACTTTGGCCAGACCATGTTTTAAAAGCATCTTCAACATCTAGACTGAAATTTAAAACAAATTCTTTCCACATAGGCATTGCATTAAGAGCTTTTTCAGTGAGAAGGACCTTAGATAATTCACGGAATTCATTCTTCCGGTCTAGATATAACATATCCAGAGCTTGCTGAATTTTTTCAGGTCTATATGGTCCTGAATTTAACATATACATTCCTGCTATACTCATGCTGGTATTAACTCACAATCAAAGATAAACTAGATAGATGATTTTCTGTAAATATATTAAAAAAAAATAA
This sequence comes from Candidatus Nitrosopumilus sp. bin_6a, assembly GCF_054095695.1. Taxonomy (NCBI): domain Archaea; kingdom Thermoproteati; phylum Nitrososphaerota; class Nitrososphaeria; order Nitrosopumilales; family Nitrosopumilaceae; genus Nitrosopumilus; species Candidatus Nitrosopumilus sp. bin_6a. The sequence goes on along the minus strand of NZ_JBSWSR010000008.1, from coordinate 25,513 downwards.
AAAAAATTAACAAATGTATAGTTAAAAAAAGAAAATCATTGGAATGGGTCAATGAAAGGACAGTTGACAACATGGTCACTGTTCATTGGACGCGCAATACCAATATCGATCAAACCAGCTTCTTTGTAGGCGTTCACATCATCAATAGTTTCAAGTAATTGTGCATTTTCAGGATCACCCCAACCAATCATAAAGATTCTCCACATTGGAGAATAGTTATCATCACCAGGAGCTCCTGCTGCGATTCCAGGTTGGAATCCCAATGGACCAGTACCTGTTAAACCATTTTTGAATTGATACAAATCTACTGCTGCTGAATTTGCAATCAAGCTTGCAGATGTTGGTGAGTTTACAACACCCATCATATTAGCAGGACCACTTGGGGTAGCATCTGTTACAATGTAATAGATAGTTCTACCATCTGGACCCCATCCACGATGAGCTATGAAAGTCACATTCATCTCTTCTGTATCTATATCAAGAACCTGACCGCCACCATAAGGCGTAGTATCTGTCAAATCTACATCTTTTATCATCATCTGACCTTCAGGCCAAATGATTTGTGGCATATTCAAAACTACATCAATTGATGTCAATGTAATTTCATCATTCTCAGCTGCTGCAAGAATCATTGTTTCAGAATCAAGTATTCTCGGAATAGTGCCTTCATTCCATGTTACATGGACATGTGAAGTCAATGCACTATACACATCTGCTTGTGCAGGTGTACTTGTAAAGACCTCACCTTGGAAACTATGTACACCGTCTCCTTCAATGCCATTTGTGAACATGTATGTTTTTGAAAGCGCTGCTTCAGGTGTGTTCTTTAACAAAGGAGCAAGTTCTACTTGCCATCCTTGATTTGCAGTAATCATATCTGCATGTGTTGGATCACTAGAGTCAGTGATGATGAAATAAACATCCTCACCATCATAGTAACCTTGATGCATAGGAATTGTTGCTGGAACATTTGCTCTCGATAATCTAAGTACAGAACCCATGTCATCTTCAGTCATTTCTTCTTCAGGAGTTTTTTCCATTTTAGTTTCTTCAACCGGAGATACAGGAATAACTTGTTCTTGCCCTGCTTCCCAAGCAGCTTTGCCACCTGGAATTTCAGAGCAGAGTTGTAATCCACAGATGCCAGTAGCAGAACCATATTTTGAAGTTCCAGTACCTTTACTCTTCAGTGCTTCAGCATCTGAAAAGTAATCTGTAGTCATTCCTGATGTAAACAAGGGTAAAATTGCTAGAAGTGCAATGTATCTTAGACTCTTGTTCATATAATGGGAATTGAATTTTTGTTTAAAAGAATTTGTCCAAATTAAAAATTTTAACTAGCAAGTTCTGAAAATCTATTTCCCACATAATCCCAATTAACAACATTCCACCAAGCTTCAACATAATCCGACCTTTTATTTTGATATTTCAAATAATATGCATGCTCCCAAACATCTAACCCCAACAAAGGGAATTTACCAAGAGTCCAAGGACTTGTTTGATTTTCAGTTGTAATGATTTCAATTTTATGATATGTTGAATTAAAAACCAACCAACACCAGCCACTTCCTTGAATGGCAATTGCTCTTTCTGAAAAAACTTTTTTGAAATTATCAAAACTGTCATAATAAACATCAATTTGATCCTCTAATTGCCCACCAGGGAGTCCATCACTATCAGGAATCATCGTTTCCCAAAACAATCTATGATTTTCAAAACCCCCACCAAAAAAATTGATTGCTCCTCTACCAGATTCAGGAATTGATTTCAAATCAGACAGTATAGACGAAATGTATTGGGGATGAGATGCACTTCCAACATCTGCAAGTGCTTTGTTTAAACCATCAACATATGCCTGATGATGTTTTTGATGATGGATTTTCATAGTCTCAGTATCAATAAAGGGTTCCAATTCATCGTATCCATAAGGCAATCTTGGAAGATCATATTGAACCATGATTCAAATCAGTCTAATCCACATATATTCTTCAAGTGCAAAGAATGATAAATCTTGGAAAAGAGAATGTCAACATGAGAAAACTAGGTACAGTGGATTTAGAAATTTTGCATTTGGCAATTAATGAAAACGGAACATTTGATGAAAACAATCTAGAAAATTCAGAATTGAAAAGGTTAGGAGTTGGAAAACTTTTAGATGCTCTTGCTACATTAAAAGACAAAAAAATGATTTCCCTAAACAGTAACGGATCATTTACCATTACAGAATTGGCAAGAGAAATTCTTTGGAGCAATAATATTCCAACGTGGGCAAAAATATTACGGCTATTACAAATTAAATCATGCAGCATAGAACAAATTGAAGATATTCTAAAAATTTCAAAAGAAAACATAATTGACGAAATTGAAAAATTGCGAAAAAATCAATTTGTGTTAATGTCACCACAAAGGATTGGGGAAAGAATAATCAAAATTTATGAAATTCTCCCAGAAGGTATTGAGACAATAGATAAAACAGACACTGAGGGATTTGAAAACACAAAATTTGGAGAACCAAAATCAGAAATAGAAATTTTGAGCATAATAGATGAAATTAGAAAAGAAGTTCAAGATTCCCAGTTAGAACAAACAAAGAAAAACGCAATTGTAGAAAAATTATCAAAGATAAAAGACAAATTAGAAATCTAGTTATTTTGAGCGAACCTTGTCTTGAATCTGAGCTAGAATAAGTTCAGCCTTGTCTTTATTTTCATAATTCTCTTTTGATTCATCCATGATTTCATCAATCTCATAACTTTTGTCAACTAAAACATTAGCCACATGATCATCAAGAGTGCCATTTCCAATCAAATAATATGCAAACACAGTATTTTTCTGACCAATTCTATGCAATCTATCCTCAGCCTGTCTATGAATGGCAGGGCTCCAATCTAATTCTGCAAAAATAACATATTTTGCCCTAGTCAAATTGATACCAACATTTCCAGCACGGATACCTGCAATCATCAGTTTTGATTCTCCTCTTTGGAATTTGTCTATTTGATCTTGACGAGTAGAATCAGATTGCCCACCAATTATGGATACAGGAGAAAATTCCTGAAGACTATCATGCAATAGTTTGTGAATTACTTTATGATGACAAAAGACAACAACACTTTCCTCAATTTCCATAATGTTTTTAACAAAATTGATTACGTGTGGAAGTTTTGCAATACCTGCAATCTGTCTTTCACTTTGAATTGCTCTGTTGTAGGATGCAGATTTAGAAAATTCACTATCAGCATCTTTCTGTTCTGCCTCAACTTTCTTCCAAATTTTATCCAATTCCTCAAGATAGTAATCAGTGTCTGCTGCAATAACCTCCTTGTAGCGCACTTTATCTTTAAGCTCCTTTAAGACATCAGCTTTTTTCCTGCGAAGCATCACATGTTTTTGTAATTCATTTCTTAGTGAAGCACGTTTATTTTCCAAAACAATCGCTTTACCTTTTTCATTGACATAGCAAAAGTATTCACAAAATTCCTTAAAGCTGCCAAGCAATCCAGGTTTTATAATATCAATGATTGGCCATATTTCTGAACCGCGATTATAGATTGGAGTTCCAGATAGTCCAATCCTATAAAGAACTGAAGGTAATGCTGCTAATTTTTTTACTGCTTTGTATTTTTGAGTCGTTTTTGATCTTAAGTTATGTACTTCATCACAAACAATTGTTTTTAATCCTACTTCGGATAAATCATCATTTCTTTTGAAAAGCAATTCATAATTAATTATGTAAATGTCAGTTTTTGGTAATTCCTGAGATTTACCAGTTCTAATAATAGTAACACTTGGAGATTCAGATTCAATAATTCTTCCATTACGACTTTTCTTTTTCAGAAATTTCTCAATTTCTCTTTCCCAATTATTCAGAGTGACTAATGGTGCAACAACCAACAGAGGGAATGTTTGTTTTTCAGTTGCAGCATAAGATAGTGTTTGAACAGTTTTTCCAAGACCCATTTCATCAGCCAATAAAGCATTGCCAGAAGATTTTAACAGAAAATCCAATCCTTCCTTTTGGAAATTAAGTAATTTACCTCGGAATTGTTCACCGGTTTTTGCTCGTTTTAGTTTAAGTTTAACAGGAGGCAGTGTGGGTTTTGGGGCATATGTTTTTACAATTTTTCTTTGCCATATTGATTTAGATAAAATTTCAAGAGGATAACGATCCATAATCAATTTCAGTTGTTTTACAGTTTCAGTGTTATCGGGAATAATTATTTCATTTACATTTTCCCCATACCATGCCTCAGAGACAAGACGAGATATCATACTCACGGCACGATCGCCTGTGACTTTCCAGCTCCAGATTTTAGAGTATTTGTCAAGGACATATTCCAATGTGCCAATGTTTTCCATGGATGTTTCCATAATTTGTCGACAGAAAGTTTTTTTGCCTTATGAATCTTCATATTTTTCTCGATCATTAAAAAAAGAATTTAAAATCTACAAGAGTTAAAATATGATACTAGTTTCTACATTTAGGGGAAATTTTCAGAGGGCCTAGGCTCAAATCAGACAATGGGTCAAATTTTAAAGAAATTTTTATACCTAAAAACAAGAACATATAAAACAAAATTGTGAAAATGGATCAAAACATATTTTGAATTAAATTTTGAAAAATTTTCTTTTCCAGAAGACAATTGTTAAATGAATTAGATCTTTCAGAAAAATCATCAGAATTGAAAAACAAATTGTGAAAAATCAAACATACAAAAATCAGACATACATTAGGCAATATTTTTGATCACAACATAAGTTTAAAATTCATCAAATTTTAGAATAGAGATGGAATTTATTCAAAATGAACAACCATATATAAAAAAACCAATTATAATTGCAGCAATGCAAGACATGGGAAACGTTGGAAGTATTGTGATAAATTTCATCAATGAGTCACTTCAAACAAAAACATTCAGAACTGCAAAAATACCATTTCCAACATACATAGTTGATAGAGGAGGATATATTGATCTTCCAGATGAAAAATGGGAATATAGATTCACAGATGATTTAATAATATTTGGGGGAGGTAAAGGTCAACCACAAAGCAACAATGAATTGAATGCTTTATGTCAAGATGTCATAGATATTGCAAAGAAATATTCTGCAAAATTTATCTATACATTAGGAGGTTTTCATACAAATCGAATTTTTGACGATAAACCAAAAACATACATCACTACAACATCACAGGAATTGACGAAACAGATGGAAGGATTAGATGTTGAAGTAACCCCACAAAAATCAATTATTACAGGATTCAATGGGTTGATTTTAGGTTTTGCAAAGAAAAATAACATACGGGGAATTGGCATGTATGCAGAACTAAATGAGCCTGATATTCCACAATATAGATCATCCATTAGCATAATCAAAACACTTGAAAAATTAACATATAGAAAATTAGGAAGTACAAGTCAATTAGAAATCAGAGCTCAAGAAATAGAAAGAAAATTCAAAAACTAAATTTAATGAGTTTTGCCAACTTCATGAGGTTCAGTATTCTCATCATGACAATCACAACTACAAAGATGGGTCTTGTGATTATTCATGCAATCAATACATTCAAAATGTTTCCTTGTCTCACATGCAGCACATATCATCTTAGTTTGAGTAAAATAAAAGGAGAATTTGAATTTTTTCTCCACGAATGGAACCTAATAGTTTACTTCGCTTCTATTTAGAAGACGATCAGTCAAATCCACATATCCTTGAGGATCAAGTTCTTTGGCAAATCCTTTGTCGATATTAATTAGGTAAATAGAATGAAGGTGAGCATTTAAGATATCATCATATTTTATTGGAGGATTTTTGTAATAGCGATCACATAAATCTTTGATCTTCTGCACATCTTCTTTTTTTCTTGCATTTGGCGGCAACAAGAAAATTTTGGATATAGGCAAAATTCCAACAACCGGGGTAGCCAATGAAAATTTTGAGCAATGTTGGCTATATCTTGCAATCTTGCTCATGATTCTTGCAGCAAAATAATCTATAGTATCCATTGCATGTTCTGGAGGAGTAAATCCCGTTTCAATTTCAATTATTGTGTTACCGCCGCCCTTCTTTGCAAAAATGTCACACACAAGAATATCAGTGATATCTTTTTCAACCTCAACAGTATAACCTCGTGAAATTAAAGTGCTAGCACAAATCAATTCCAAAATAGAGTGGTTGATTTTAACTAGATTTTTTTTATACATTTCGATTAACTGTTGCCGTACATAGTGAAGTTTAGAGACATCATTTTCTTTAAGATTTTTTGAGAGTTTGTCAGCCATCTCAGAAACATCATTACGGAATTTTTCCAAATCCATGATTTAGGATATCATTGTTCTCATAGTTTAAGAGTTAGTGGTAACGTCAAATATGGAATTTTAGTATTTAGACGTAAAATTACTCAATAAAAATTGAAAAATAGCGAATTTTTATTCATACTTTGTCTTAACTGCAAAAATCAAAAGTGTTTGATGTGTACAATTACAAGGCTGTATTCATAGGATTATTCGCATTTTTAATGATATTTTCATTCATTCCAACATCCCAAGCAGAACTATGGCAATTCATAGTAGACGCAAATGTTGAGAACGCAGTAGTATTTCAAGGAGATACAGTCGTCGTTACAGGAAGAGTAGTTAATCACGCATATGAGCCAACTAGAGGAGTAGAAGTTCTAATCAGAACAGGATCAGACACAACCAAAACATTCACAACACCAGACGGTCATTTTAGAGGAGAATTTGAGAATTTTCAAAGGATTCCAGGAACATACACTGTTAATGTTATTGCATCATGGTATGGAATGACAGGATTAACAAGTACAGAATTTCAAGTAAAGGGAGACGTTTCACCAATTTCAATATTACAAGAAAAGTTATCCACGGATGAAGCAATAAAATATCTGAGTTCAAATGAAAGCGATTTTGAAAAAAATCCAATAGGTCAAACTCTGTTCAAATACTATCACAAATTATTAGATGAATTAATTCAAGAACAAACAGAAGCAAGAGAATCAAACGAGGATAGAATCCACATAGAAAAACAAAGAATAATTGCAGAAAGTCTAAGAGAGCAGGCCATTGAAGAGTATAACCCAAGAGCAGGAGTTTATGAAGGATGGCAATATGATCAATATATTAAAAGTGTGAATCCAGAAATTCAAGACCTTATTGCACAGCAATTGAACTTTACAAAAAATAATTTCATAGAAGCAAATAAGATCAAACAAGAAATGTTAGTCAATGGCAGCACGTATGAGGAAGCCATGCAAGCATATCTAAAAATGCTTTCAACACCAAAAGAAAGTATTGAAAAATTTAATCAAGAACATTTAGAAGAAACAACAGAAGAAAATCAAACAAACGAAGAATAATCATTGTCAAAGATCATATATTCAAAAAATATTAAAAAACAAAGAAACATGTATTTCATTAGTTCTCAATAGTATCTCCAAACAATTTTTAATCAGACATGGAAAGGAGATTCAGATTGAAAGTATTCCATAAACCAACATGCATTACATGTAAAAAGACAATTTCAGAAATTCAACGAATGGGAAAAGATATCGAAAAAAGAGATTTTTTTAAAGATCCATTCTCTGAGACAGAATTCAAAAAAATATTAAAAATGACAGGTAAAAAACCATCAGAACTTCTAAGAAAAAGAGACAAAATGTACAAGGAATTAGATTTAGAAAAGAGTAAGAAAACAGACGCACAATTGATCAAATTAATGGTAAAATACCCAGGATTGATTTTACGCCCAATAATTATAACAAAAAATAAAGCAATTGTGGGAAAAGTAAACGTGAAAAATTTGGAATAAATTATTTAGAATTTTTGTCTTTGAATATTCTGATAGCTTCTAAATGAGAGCAATTTGCTTTTAGTCCTTTTCCATGATGAAATTTATAGAAATTTTTGAATCCAGGACATTCGCAAGAATCAGAAGTTACAAAATAAGATTTTTCGGGATCAGATGAAGATTTGATTTGAAATAAATCATCTTCAATTTTTACTACCCCTCCACTTTCAACTAATTTCTTTGCTTTGCGAATGGTGTTAGCACTCATATAAAATCAAGAAAACACCAAAGTTTTATCTGTTATTTTTCATAAGTTCATAAAATGTTTATATTATTTGATCGTCTATATGTTGTAGACGAGAGAATTGCTTTTCTGCCTCGGTAAAGGCTAGAATTCGTTTCACTCTCGTCTGATTTTAAATTATGTTTTGAACTCGACCTATCTTACCAGAATCTAATTCAACTTTGATTCCATGAGGGTGAAATTCACTTGAAGTCAAGATTCTTTTAACTTTGCCCTTGGTCAAATTTCCTGTTCTTTGATCATGTTTTTGTATTATACTAACAGATAATCCAGGTTTGATTTTTTCTCTAGTGGGAACAGTATTCAATAATATTTGGCAACCATGGAAGATTCTAAATCTTTGTTTTATAAAATAAAAGAGTTTTGAAAATTACTCAAAACGATTGTTCTAATTTTTGTGGTTTTGGAAGCAGTCTCTGCAATAAACAGGTCTGTCTTCTTTTGGTTGGAATGGCACTTGGCAATCATTTCCACAGTCACCACATTTTGCATCATGCATTTCACGTGGTCTGTCGTCTCTTCTACCAAATCTAGAGCCTCTGTCACCGCCAAATCTTCCACCAAATCTACCGCCACCTTGTCTTGGGGCCGGTCTGTGATTTTGGAAGCATTCTCTGCAATAAACAGGTCTGTCTTCTTTTGGCTTGAATGGCACTTGACATTCATTTCCACAGTCACCACATGTTGTGGTATGCATTTCTCTTTCTCTATCAAAGGACATGTCTTTCTAAATCTCAGTAATCTCATGGAGTAATAAACTGTGGGAAAAACAACTATTGTTATAAACTAATTATCTTCTTTGAGATCATTGGGCATAAAAAAATATGTTGCCACCAGGATGATCACTATCTTTGGAGTATTAATGATCACACTATTAATCACAATTGCGCTTGTGGGCTCAAATATGGACACGATTCTAAAACAAGGCATTGTATTTCAAGTCAGATCAGAAATTACAGAAAACCCTTCTATTGCAGAAAGTTTTTCATCAGTTGAAGAATTTGAAGGATTTATTCAAACTCAAATTGATCAAAGAATTCAAATTTTGGGATTAGACGAGCCATGGTATTCTCATCAAAGAATAGGAGTAACAATGTGTAAGATCATATTATTAGATTTTGGTCATGCTACCTTTCTGACTAGTGATGAGGGATCTTCAGATGTTAAAGACATACTATTTGAAAAACTACCAAGAACAGTGTTACTATTTACAACTGCAACAATCATCATTTCAATTATTGGGATATTTTTAGGAGCTTTTTCTAGTAGTAAAGTAGGTTCAAGCATAGATAGAATAACATCGAGTTTTGCAATTATCAGTTCTAGCTTTCCAGTATGGTGGATAGGAATGTTGATGATATTTTTATTTGCATTTACATGGCAGATATTTCCATCTAGAGCAACACCAGATATCCCATCATCTGATCCTGCATATATCGGATCACTGTTATACCATATGGCATTACCATTAATTACAATTGTAATGATTGGTTTTGGATCATGGGCATATCTTGTAAGAAATTTCATGGTAGGAATTATGCAAGAGGACTTCATCATAGCAAAGAAAACAATTGGAATTGCTCAAAAAAAAGTCATCTATACACATGCATTAAAAAATGCAGCACCTCCAATCGTGACGATTTTGGCATTAAGTTTGTCTGGATCATTAGGAGGTGCAATAATTACAGAAGCTGTTTTTGATTGGCCTGGAATGGGGAGATTGTATTTTGAGGCAATTACTGTAATGGATCTTCCAGTAATTATAGGTGCAACATATCTACTGACAGTATTTTTCTTAATCAGCATATTCATTGCAGATTTACTTTATGGATATTTTGATCCTAGAGTGAGGACAGGTAATTGAGTAACATCACCCCACAAGAAATCAAACAAGAATTTCTCAAAAGCAAAATGGGAATTGCAGGAATAGGAATTCTTTTGACACTTGTAATAGTTTCAATCATAGCAATAATCACCATTCCTGTAGAAACATTTCAAGAGTGGAATAATCCAAGTAATTGGATTGAAAATCCAAAAGTAGCAATTCCTGTTTGGGTCAACATATTTTTGAGTGAAAAAATTCCAGAGCATAAAATTTTGAATGAACCAAATATAAAAAAAATAACAAGTGAAGAAATAGAGTTAACATCACATCAGTTTGGATTAAATTTTGATTATGTTGATTTTCCAAATGATTTCATCTACGAATTTTCATCAGAATATTCAGGTAGTCCGCTACTACAAATGTCAGTCATACGACCAGATGGAATTAAATTGAATTTACTTATAACCGCACTTCCTTATTCAAATGAGAAAACCACTCATAGTGAAAGAATTTTTTCAACAGATCAAGCAATAAAGAAAAATCTGTCATTGCAATCAGAAAATTTTGAATTTGAATTAAAAAGATTATCTGCCGAAGATATCGTGTTTTCAAAAATCCATGTAAATGAACCATTAAATGGAGACTATATTTTTTTGATAGATCTGTATGGAGTAAATTCAGAAAACCAAATTTACGAATCAAATTTGATTGTAGGAGGCAAGGCATTTGGAATAATGGGTACAGATGAATTAAGACGCGATTTGGCAATAGGATTACTTTGGGGAACACCTCTAGCACTGTTCATAGGCCTAGTAGTATCCATAGCATCAGTTGTTGCAGGATTACTTTATGGAGTATATGCAGGATACAAAGGCAAAAAAACAGACGAGTTAATGATGAGGTTCAATGATGTCATCTATGCATTACCAGCATTACCATTTCTCATAATTCTTTCAGTGACAATCAGTAATAGCATTTTTGTGATGGTAGGATTTTTGATGATATTTGGATGGGTAGGCATAGCAAAAGTATCAAGAAGCATGTCACTTCAAATTAAAACTCGAGGGTATGTCGATGCAGCAAATATGATGGGTCAAAAAGATTCCAAAATAATTCTAAAACATATTGTGCCTCAATTGTTGCCATATGCATTTGCAAGTATTGCAATTTCAGTTCCAGCTGCAATCACCACAGAGGCAGGATTAAGTTTTCTAGGATTAGGAGACCCGACATTTCCAACATGGGGACAAATCTTACATGATGCAAATACCTTTGGAGCCGCAGCAAGAGGAATGTGGTGGTGGATCATGCCACCAGGAATCATGATAGCAATAACAGGATTAGCCTTTGTGTTTATCGGCAATGCCTTAGATGCAATAATCAATCCTAAACTTAAAAGATAATCATATAGAATAACTGCGAATTATATCTAAAGCGGCATCATTTAGTTTGATAGTATATGTTAGAGAATTAGGATCTTCTTTTGTCTCGGCCAAAGTTTCTGTAAATTTCACTTTATCGTCCTCAGTAGCGCCTGCTTCATGAGCACAGAGATTAAACGCCTTTAGATTTAGATTATTTTTTAACAAATGCGCAATGAATTTTTTGTAATCTTCAGGATTCGTCCAATTGACATTTTTTTCTGAACATGTTGCAATCCATACATCAACGGAATTATGGAAAATCACTTTTTTACGAAGTTCATCCAATGACATATCTTTTCATCTAAAAATCGGCTCTTTGCATTTTAGAACCACATCGTGGGCAGGTTCCTCCTTTGTGTTTGTTATTGCATACAAGACACACATATCTGACACCACCAGAACCACCTTGAGAACCCATGCCAAAGAATCCTCCACCAGCCCCAGAATCACTTCCATAGCTACCCATTTTACTCATTTGACGTCTTCGCATAATCATTGGCAACAAAATGAAAATTGCCATAACTAATCCTATGCTGATAAACCACGGAACTCCAAGAGCTGATAGACCTATTTGCAATCCGATACTAAATACCAAAGATGCGCCTAAGAAAATATAATATCTCTTGAGTTGAGGATTCAAGCCATTAAAAGTATCGTTAAAACGGATATAAAGTTTCTTCATCTTTGTTCTGAATTATCAGCATATTTCTCAAATCATTCAACAGACAGAGGAATAGAATTGCCGTTACTATCCCATGCAAAAATAGAATCATCATCATATGGAGACTTTACAATCATCGATACCAAACCAAAAAAATTATGTAAATCAGTTACAGATGGCTCTGCAGAACCGCTTGGATGAGAATGAACAATTCCAACATAACTCATATCAAAAGGTAAGAAAGAGTGAGGAAATCCTGCAAAAGTAGGACCTGTTTCACTGAAAGGAGGAATTACAAGTCCATCTATTTTTATCTCACCATTTTTTGATTTTCCTTTTAAAATCAAAATTCCTTCATTTGGGTGCTTCATTTGACAAAAGGATAGAATGCTATCATGAACATCTTTTTTCAACATTACTTTACGTTCAAATTTTTTCTTTTTGAATAACATAATCGTACATAAGTTTGGAACTAATTTAATTTTGAGATAGTAAAACAGTATACCGAGTGCTAGAAAACTGTCGCAGTTTTTGTTCAATTTCAGACACAAGTTCAGGAATTTTTGAATCTATTTCATCTATTTCATCTTGAAAAGTTTTAGACTTGAGTCTATATTCATCAAACAATAAAGTGTTTTTTTCAAGATCATCTTCCAAAGAACCCAAATTATCAGGCATTAGTGAATTTACATTATTTTTCATTTCTTGGTATTTTTCATCATATTCTAAAACTTGTTTGATAAAGCCATCCAAAGACTCTTCAATCTCAGTAATTTGAGAGAATGTTTTATCGACATCTTTGACAGATATGGAACCAGATGAAACACCTTTTCGCACATTTTCAAGAATCATAATAATAGAATCTTTATTATCAAAAGACAATACATCAAACGGTTCGGTCACCAAAATAGACAAGATATTCTTTTCATCCTTATCTAAAGATGAAGCATACTCGTATCTACTCAAAGGTCTAGAGATTTTAGTAAATTGAGTGTTAATTTGATCTTTGATCTTTGATTTTTGTGTTGCAAATTTATTCAAAGTATTTTTCAAATCAAGGTATTTTTTGTAATCTTCAGACGATTTGATATGATCAATAGAATTTTGAATGTCATTTATTTTTTCTTGAGTTGACTTGGCATTTTCATTAGCATCTGTAATTTTTTGCAATTTTTCTTCACGTAAATTACTTGAATTTTTTATTTGCTTTATTGCATCATTTATCTCATCAGAAAGAGATTTTGTATAGTCATAATTTTTCAATATTTTATTAATTTCAGAATGATTTGCATTCATTACCTCTAGATTTTCTTTTAATTGTGAAGCATATTTTTTTGCAAAAATATGTATGACTCTGGTTTGTCTTCCCAAAACATCGCCTACTTTTTTTAGAATTAGACTCAAAACCGAGTTTAATTTTTCAGCATCATCAAATGAAGAGATTTTAGGTAATGAGACTACATCCTTTTTGATCATGTCAATTACCTGTTTTTTACCACGCACTACAATGATTGCAAGATGTTTGTCTATGTCATCAATGTTCAAATTGTCTTTTTCAAGGGCATTGCCGATTTTTATCAAATCTTTGATTAGAGGTTCTGTACTATTTCTCAAACCGTTTATTTCATTCAAAGTTTGAGATTTTCGTAATTCACCAAGTTTAGAGATTATTTTGGGTACATCTGCAAGTAAAATTTCCTTATTTTGAGGAATTTCCTCAACAGATTTTTTTTCTTCTTTCTTTTTACCCCATCCAAAGACCATTTTCTATCTTTTCCTTCAGGGGATTAAAAATGGTTGTACAACTAAAATTTAAAATTCAGCATATTTCATAGAAATGCATGGCAAAAATTGCAAAAAGAACATTTCATACAGGGACAGTAAAAAAAACAATCAAAATCAAAGCATCAAAAGACAAAGTATGGAGAAAAATTAGCAACATTGCAGGATTGCCAACATGGGTTGTAGATGTTAAAAAAACAACATATCTATCTAAAAGAAAAAAGGATGTAGGAGCAATAAGGTTAATCACATTTGCAGACGGGAACAAAATTGAGGAACATGTAGTAGCATGGAAAAAAGGGGAATATTTCACATATATTGCAACAGAAGGATTACCATTAAGAGCGTATGTTGCAACAATTTCAATAAAGCCAAAATCCAAAAATCTTGTTGAATTAACATGGCAATCATATCTAAATAGCAAGAAAATGTCTGAAAAACAATTCTTGGATTTTGTAGTATTTTTAGGGGCATTTTACGAGGCATCACTTGAAAATCTCAAAGCATCACTTGAAAAATAACACTAGATTTTATCCTAGTCAATATGTAAATACGATAAATTAAGAAAAAAATCATGAGCGACATGAGATTTATCATAATTGGGATCGTGTTAGTTTTTGCAGGATTTGTAATTCTAGGAGGATTTGGACAGAATTATCAAGCTGCGACTCTTGAGTCAAATCAATTCGGCACATGTTATGAATATTCAGATAATTCACCACCAGTGGAAATCAATTGTTCATTTAAGATATTTGATCAGACTGTATTTTTTGGAGTTGTCATAGTATTGATTGGTGCAGGAATCATATCATTGATTAAAGGTACACGTGGAGATTGGGACAATAGAGTCAAACCAGAAGACATGGTAGGTCCAGGAAATAACCAAAACTCAGATGATTCTGATTAGGACTATTTTTTAGACTTTAATTTTTTATATTCTTCAGGACTTTCTTCTTTTAATCTTTGAAAATATACTTCTTCATAGGGCATTTTTTCTCAGCATAACATAACTAAATTGACATTTAGCCTTGAAGGATAATTTGTACTTGAATTAGTCACAAATATCTGAGACATTATGGCTGTGATTCTAAAATATTTTTCATCGAATCAAACATTTCATTGAGTTCATCCATTCTTTGATCAAATTGTTCATCAGTTATTTCATCAGGTTTATTCAAAGTGATGATAACTTCAGAAAAATCTCCATTGGAAACAACTCTCATTGGAACATCCCATGAAGATTCCTCATCAATGAATTGATGATCTAAAATTCCAAAAGATTTGTTTTCGTTAAATTTTAGCTTGGATTTTCCATGAGGACCAGTAAATGACCACCATCCAGAATCATTGATTTTTGCATCAGGCATCATCTTAGAGGGCATGTTCAAAATGGCATCAAATGCATCACCTGTTTTCTTTTTTACAGTCATTGTAATAGTCCTAGACCTACCCATGGGATGAATTTCAAACAATGATTAAAAAGGATATAGCAGAAATCACATGAATCAAGAATACAGGCTTATTTATTCAAAAATTCTTTGATTTTCTTTAGATTTGTCACATTTGATTCATGAAACATCACCATGGATTCGGACAAAGAATTGGGCAAAACAGTTTTGAGATTATTTACTAATTCATCACCACTGGCAATCATAGTATCTATTAATTTCTCAATTTCGTTTTTTTCATCAACCATTTAATTTAGATATGGCCTAATCTTAATTATCTTTTTTTATCAGGGTTGCAGTTGAACGGACATTTTTTAGTTTTTGAATATTCCAAGAGACAATCTCACGAATCTTTTCAAAGTTTTCTGCTTGTAGTTTCACCATCATATCATGTGTTCCGATTGTTTCAAAAACATCCACTACCTGCTCTAGTTCTTTTAGCTGCTCAATAATCTCAGCTTCAGCACCCAACTCACAATTCAACATAACATATGCATCGGTCATAAAATAATCAAGAATCCAACATTATTTAAAGATGGATAATTTTCTACAATCTACCATGTGACATGGACCAAATCTTTGAGATTTCGTCTTGGTTTAGGGAATTTTGTTTGTTCAGGATATCCAATACACAACACAGACGAAGGAACTAGATCAGTTCCTATGACATCCATTACCTTTTGTTCATCAAACATTCCAATCCAAATTGAACTCAAACCCAAGGCCTGAGCTGCCAATTGTGAATATCCTGCTGCAAGAGTTGCGTCCTGTATAGCAAACTTTTTCAAAACAGATTCTGGAAAATCAAGTTTCACTCTAGATGGATTTTTGCAGAAAACCAATACAACAGGTGCGTCAACATATGGTTGTTTGTTACAAGCATCAACCAAAAGTTTTTTCTTTTCAGGGCTTTTGATGTAGAATATTTCAAACCCTTGAAAATTACCAGCAGTCGGTGCAGTGTCAGCTGCTGCAATAATTTTATCAATTTTTGTGGTTTCAACAGGTTTGTCTTTGAACTTTCTTGTAGAACGTCTCTTTGCCATTACAGCAAACAAATCAGTATCAACAACTTCAGTAGGGCCAGATTTTAAAATAAAATTCAACAAATTGTTTCGCACATTGTCATCTGGAGTATCAGGGGTTATTTCTGGTTCATATCCCAATGGATAAATTTTCTCCCCGTCTTTTTCTGAGCCCATAATAGTAGTACAAAAAATATCTTATTAAAGAAATAGAAACTCTTAGAAATGAAAAGACACCTTATTCTGCTTCAAAATGGTCACAGCCAGAAGTACAGGGTTTGTTCATAACACCCTCACATGCACCCACTTCGTTATGCATTATTCTATGATGTCCACAAATTTTACATTTTTCTCTAAAATGGGAAATTAATTCAGCAGTTGAAATATTTGATTCATGAATTTTTGATTCAATTTCACTAGTCATAGCAAGTTTCAAGGATCATGTTAGTTTAAACATTTTGCAAACCCGCATTCTAACAAAATTTTCTTTTAAAAGACAATCTACAGTCTACGAATGTTTTGTCGTTAAAATATGACAATGAGATTTGTGATGAATTACATTTATGATATCATCAAAAAGAGTTATTTCTTCCATGGATAGTTTTGGATAATCTACAATTAGCAAATCAATCTTGTTTTCTTTAACATAATCAACTACCCAATGTGAAATATTATCAGTCAATGCTAATTTTGTTTTGATAGGCACACCTTGTTTCTGAGCAACAGTCTTCCAATTTTTTAGTTCCGTCTCAAGTTTTGCAATCTGGTTTTGGGTTGTTTTTTTATCAGACTTTGTTTCAAAAAAATAAAACTTTGGAGGAGTTTTATACATACATTCTATCACAGTTAATTCTGAATCAAATTTTTTAGCCATTTCAAGACCAAGCTCAAATGATTTCTTGGTATGTGTTGGAGTGATGATTGCAACAGCTACTTTACGAAAAGGCATTTAATCAGTTTATTACAATTGTAAATTAATATCATTCTATTTTCATCATTTTTTGAAAATATGTCAATTCAAAATGTGAATTTATGAAAAGCGCCGAGAGAGGGATTCGAACCCCCGCACGCTTGCGCGTAGCCGTTTTCGAGACGGCCGCCGTACTACTTGGCTATCTCGGCAATTATTCTGATATATTCACCATAATAAAGCGAATTGCTGAAATCAAATTTTGTCAATATCAAATAATTCATCTCTGAATTTCTTTTTTATTTGATCTTTAGTTCTGTTCCATTCATCATCACTTACAAAATCTGTAAAAATGGAATGAAATTTGTCAAAAGCAGCATCTTCCAGAATAGAACGAATTTCTTGCTGTTCAGAGTCAGAAAAAGGAAAATAAGAGGTTATTCCAGATAAGACATTATCAGAATTATACTTGATTTCAAAAATTTTATCCTGTAAATATAATGGTAATTTCAGTGAAGGCAATATTTTGAATCACTCATTTCTATATTAAAATCGATTTCAAGACACATCTGAAATATCGATCAATTTGAAGAGATAAACACAAAATACCTGAAAGATGAAAGAAAGTCCATGGGATTAAACCTAAAAGAACTGGTAGTAAGAGAGAAAACAACACTTGAGGCATTTTCAAACAAAGTGATTGCAATTGATGCATACAATGCAATTTATCAATTTTTAGCAAGTATTAGAGGACCAGACGGATTACAATTATCAGACTCAGATGGTAGAATCACCAGCCATCTAAGTGGTTTGCTCTATAGAAATGTAAATTTTTTGTCTCTGGGAATCAAGCCAGTCTATGTTTTTGATGGAAAGCCACCATCGTTAAAAACAGCAGAAATTGAGCGTAGAAAACAAATCAAAAAGGACGCCACAGTGAAATATGAAAAAGCAGTTGCTGAAGGAAACATGGAAGAAGCAAGGAAATTTGCACAGCAAACAACTAGTATGAAAGACGGAATGGTAAAAGAATCAAAACAATTTCTGACGTATTTTGGAATTCCATACATTGAAGCGCCATCTGAAGGTGAAGCTACTGCAGCACATTTAACAAATACTGGACAAGCATACGCTTCAGCTAGTCAAGATTACGACTCGATTCTATGTGGAGCAAAAAGACTGGTGAGGAATTTTACAACAAGTGGACGGAGAAAAATTCCAAACAGGAATACCTACATAGACATATTGCCAGAAATTATTGAAACCCAAAAGACATTAGATGCAATCGGAATGACAAGAGAAGAATTAATCGACGTAGGTATTTTGATTGGGACTGATTTTAATCCAAATGGATTTGAAAGAATTGGCCCAAAAACAGCAATAAAATTAATCAAACAACATTCAAGATTAGAAGACATTCCACAGATTCAAGAACAACTAAAGGATATCGATTTTGAGCAAATCAGAAAAATATTCTTAAATCCAGAAGTGGCACATGTCGATGAAATTGTGTTTAACGAAGTAGATTATGAAGGAGTGACGAATTACCTAGTTAACGAAAGGAGTTTTTCTGAAGACAGAATTCAGTCAACATTGAATCGATTAAAAAAGGCCTTGGAAAAAAAGAGTCAAAATCTCGATCAGTGGTTCTAAGATTTCAATTTAATAACTAGTCAATTCAATTTAAAAAAAATGCCACAGACTGAAGCTAGAAAAACGCTCAAAGATGCCCCCATAATGTGGAGAAGAATAAACTCCATAGGCGTGATTTTAGACTGTAATTCCACTTATGCAGCAAATCTTGGATATGTGAAATCAGAAATCATAGGAAAATCAATTTTTGAGCATGTTCCAAAAGAATCTTGGGAAGATATGAATAATTCATTAAAAATTTGGTTTGATACTGGAAAAGTGAGTGATAGGAAAATTACTTTTAAAAAACAAAACGGAGAAACTTTTTCAGGATTATTACAAGCCACTAGTTTGTATGACGAGAACAAAAATTTACTTGGAAGCAATACAGTTATCTTTGATTTAAAACAAATGACGGATGAAAAAATAAATGAATATCAAAAATTCTTCAAAGAATCCAATTCCAAGTTAGATGAAATCAAAGTAAAAGAATATGATCAGTTAGATAAAAATTCAAAATCAGAATATGATGGATTAAAAGAGATGTTTGAGATGTTATCTAGGATTGATTTTAACGAGTTAAAAAAATAGATTGTAAATTCATCAAAGACACAGATAATCGCATATTAAATAAAATATCGAATGATTGTAAAACATATCCATCATAACGTAGTCTCAAAAATAAATTCTGATCAAATCTATAGTTACTTTGGTTAATTCCAGAGAACATAATATTCAAAAAAACTGATAAGTTTACTGAAGAAAACTTCTAAAAAATAAAAAATATTTTTAATGAATATAAAATATTATGAATATCAAGATTTGATACAATATTTGCAACTGATGAACTTTTCTTTTATTGCCTCTTCTAAAGTATCAGGAATAAAATAGATTTTTTCAGATTTTTTAATCTGAACAATTTTACAATCTGGTGTCATTTCTGCTAAATGATGAACCATGTTATCAGATTTGTTTCCTAAATATCCAGGCATATCTATATAGTAAATTAACAATAATATCTATTTATGCCTAATAATTTATAGAATTGTCAAATTACATATAGGAAATTAGGCATAAAACCAAAAATTATCCCAAAATATTCCAAGATACACAAAGCATAGAGATAATGTGTGAGAAATGTTGAAAGGGACATCAGGACAATGGATGAAAAAACAAGTGTTTGAAAAAGGATTATGAACTCTATGAAAAGGAAATTATTTTAAATTGGATTTTATAGATTTTTGAAGTTCATCAAAAACTTGTTGAACTTCTGTCACTGCAGCTCCATCTTCCAGAGTACTTACATCACCTATTTTTTCGTTATTTCCTATTGCTTTAAGCAATCTTCTCATTATTTTTCCACTGCGAGTTTTAGGTAATTTCGAAACAAAATAGATTTGTTTAGGAGTTGCAATTGATCCAATGTCAGTTCTAATTTTATTAGAAATTTCTTTCGCCAATTCTTTAGAATCATTATCTACACCCTGTTTTAAAACCACAAATGCAATTATGACTTCGCCTTTAACTTCATCTGGGATTCCACACACTGCGGATTCGGCCACAGCAGAATGAGATACAATACAGCTCTCAAGTTCAGCAGTTCCAATTCTATGACCTGCAACTTTTAGAACATCATCTGCACGTCCCAAAAGCCAAAAGTACCCATCATCGTCTTTTAGAGCATAGTCACCAGGATAATAGCAATTTTCATATTTTGACCAGTATACTGTTTTGTATTTCTCATCGTCATTCCACAATGTTAAGAGCATTCCAGGCCATGGATTTTTAATTACAAGATAGCCTTTTGTGTTTGCAGAAAGATCATCTCCATTTTCATCAACTACCGAAATATTCAAACCTGGAATTGGGCGAGTCCCAGAACCAGGTTTGAGAGGAATAGTATCCAATCCAGGAAGTGGAGATATCAACATACCACCAGTTTCAGTTTGCCACCAAGTATCAATTATAGTGCATTTTTCTTTTCCTATAGTTTTGAAATACCATTTCCAAACTTCAGGATTTATCGGCTCCCCAACTGTTCCAAGTAATCTTAATTTCGATAGATCAAAAGAATTTGGAATATCATCTCCAAATTTCATAAACATTCTCAGAGCAGTTGGAGTTGTGTAAAAAATTGTAACGTTATATTTTTGTAAAATTTTCCACATTCGGGATGGATCAGGAAAATCAGGTGCTCCTTCATACATCACTTGTGTTGCACCATGAAGAAACGGAGCATAAACAACATAACTATGTCCAGTTACCCAACCAATGTCAGCAGTACAAAAAAATACGTCTGAATCTTTAATGTCAAATGCCCATTTGAATGTCGAATACAAATGTGTCAAGTATCCCCCAGTACCATGTAACACACCTTTTGGTTTTCCTGTAGTTCCCGAAGTATACAAAATGTAAAGAGGGTGATCACTAGGTAATTCTTCAGCAGGACAAGAATCTGAAACACTGTCAATTAATTCCGTCCAGAGTTTATCTTTAGATGACATTGAAATTTTATTTTTTGCTCTCTCAAGTACTACCACATGTTCAACAAAATCCAATTCGCTTATTGCTTCATCAATTACATCCTTTAGTGGAACAATTTTCCCCCGTCTGTATCCACCATCAGCAGTAATGATGACTTTGGAGTTTGAGTCAGTTACTCTGTCTTTAATTGATGTTGCACTAAACCCTGAAAAAATTACAGTGTGGATAGCACCAATTCTAGCACATGCTAACATTGCAATTGGCAGTTCTGGAACCATCGGAAGATAAATTGTAACTCGGTCTCCTTTTTTGACACCAAGTGATTTTAGTACATTTGCAAACTTTTGTACTTGAGTAAACATCTGTCCATATGTGAGATTTTGTGATTCCCCATTTTCCCCCTCCCACAGAATTGCAGATTTATCAGATTTTGCGGCCTGATGGATATCTAGTGCGTTATAAGAGGCGTTAATCGTGCCTCCAACGAACCATTTGGCAAATGGAGGTTTCCAATCCAGCGTTTTTTCCCAAAGAGAGAACCAGGACAAATTCTTTGCCTGTTCATCCCAAAACGATACAAAGTCAGCATCAGCTTTTTTTCTTAAAGTATCATCATTATTTCCAAGTCCAATATTAAAAATCTCAGACATCAAAAAGTGTATGAAATTAGATCTTTATAATTAGTTAAATTTAGTTTACCTTTCTAGCTTGTTTATGCCCGATGTTATTGTAGAATAGAGTTTAGAATCTAAGGGTTAATTCCCCAACCACGTTCGATTAATTTCTCAAAACTTGATTCCTTGACACATTTAGACGAGTTTGTGGTTTTCTTTATCATTTCTAGGAATCCACCCTCACAGATTTTTTCAACTATGGCGTCTTGCTTGCCCTCTGAATTCAATTCACAAACTTCACCTTTATTGATCACCTCTGTCCCACAAACCTGATATGGGCTAGACCAGTGCCACGAAGCAAAAGATGGAGAGAAGGACATCAAGAAAATTATCATAATAATTGAGATCATCATTATCTTCATGAATTTTCTAATAATTTTACAAACTTAAAGATATTGCTTATTCTCAAGAATTTAAACAATCACTAACATTGCACGATAGTTCCAACCATTTCAATTTTTTCTTTTGTTCAGTATCTAATTGATTATAGAAGTAAATAATATCACAACTTTCAATATCTTTACCCCATTGCATTTGCTGATAGATGGATTTTGCTTTATTATCAAAGTTATCTGATGAAATAATATCTATTGTATCAAATATTACACCAAGTTCATCAGGTATACCACACATCAAAATATACCCTTTATTCATTTCTTCAAATAATTCCCTTTGTTGTTCATCATTTAGATAATTGAGTAAGGGAGGTAAAGCAATCGATAAAATAACAATTACAAAAATTAATGCCAAAACAATTCCAATTACAAAACCCCAATTTATCATAATTAAAATTCAAAAGATTTGAACTTAAGCATATGGCCTATTCTCAAAAGAGTTGCATTAATCCAAAGACACCGAAAACTACAACAGGTATCATCAACTTGAATATCTTATCTTTTCTACCTGATATCTCCGCAGTGTAATCGTCTTTTAGTTTGTCGATGTTGTGTCTGTGGAAAATAACGACGGCCAAACTGTAAATGTATAATGAATATGAGGCTATCATGATTTTATCAGCCATTGTAGAATAGCCAATTGGAGGTAGTTCTGCCAAAAAGAACCCTACATGATAAAAGACAGTTGCTGCAAGCACGGCAGCTAAAATCTGCAACCTATCGCCATCTCGTCTTGGAGTCATCCAAAAAGTTGCAACACCAAATACTGTGATAATAATTATTGGAACAATTTTCTTTACGAATGTGCCATTTGGATCAGTTGTTACTGGAAAAACAATTTTTGCGTGGGGGAAATCTGCCCAAGGTGCAGAGGCGATATATGTTTCAGCAGTAGGATTCAATATTTCCCATCCAGGAACACTTACTGTTTCATGTAATTCGGGGTCCATGTACTCTTGGTTAATTGTAAAAATCACATCATCTGCAGTGACAGGGAAAAATGTTTCTATATGAATTACCAAGTTAATTTCTTCAAAAGGGTAATTTGTAAAATCAATATCGTTAAAAAATACTCCTTGTACTTTTTCTTTGTAAAAATGAGGTTCTAAACTCTGACCTGAAATTTTGACAACGTTCCCATTAGTGTAATCCAATTCTCCTGGAGGATTTTTTGTAAGATCAACGCTTTCATCAGTAACTATAGTAGTCCAAAAAGTTAATTCATAGGAACCGCTCTCTCTATCAATTTTTCCAATGTTTGCAAGCGCAATACCTATTTTGTACTCAACAGGTTCCTTTGGTTCAGATATCTGTTCTGATTCAACTTGTGCAAATGCGGTAGTTGGAATTAACAAAACAAAAGATATGGCAAGAATTACTGTGATTTTCACCACCTCCGTAGGAAATTTTAGTACTTAACGGTATTCAATTCTGAACCCACTTTGTAAGAATTACCATGTTCATCATTTGTTAAAAGACCAGCAAATCCAACTATTCCCATTAATGTGGCTGAAAATCACATGAATATCAGGACTATTATAATGGGCACATTTTTCAGGAATTTCATATATTTGCATTGCGTTTCGAATTACAATTTTTTATAACCAGTTAGAACCGTGATTACGTGAACATATTCGTACTTGATGAAGATCCAAAACTTTGTGCTATGGCTCATTGTGATAAACACGTTGTTAAAATGATTCTAGAGACGGCACAAATGATTTGTACAACTCATCATTTTATTGGTGGTTATGATTATGACATTCCATGCAAGTCTACCCATATCAATCATCCATGTAACCGTTGGTTACGTGACAGTATTGAAAATTATAAATGGTTAGTTCAACTTATCACACATCTCAATGATGAATACAGATATCGTTATGACAAGGATGTAAATCACAAGTCATATGATGCTATAAAGGATTTACCAATTCCAAATCTACCACACATACCACGTACACGTTTTGCTCGTGCCATGCCAGATGAAATAAAGATTAAAAATGATGTTGTAAAGTCATATCGTAATTATTACAACATATCAAAAAAAAATATCATCTCATACAAAAAACGTGATCCACCAAAGTGGTTAAAATTCAAATAAATTCATGAACTTAAGATTATGGCTTAGAGTTTAAAGTGTGATTGAAACATTTCTTAATTCTGGAATATCAATCCAAGTCTCTCCATTATCATAGCTTACCTTTTTGATTTTACTACACTAGGCATAAAGAAATGAAGGTGTTTTGCTATTTAATGTCGGATTGCGAGATTTAATTTTAATGAATAGTGAACATTTTCCTAGCATAAACAACCCATTCTTAATCAAATATTGAATTTCTGAAAAGATTATGATTAAATGAAAAGAACTGTAAATCAAATATATGAATCTAGAATTTTTCATGGATGTGTCGCCAAAATGGTGGTTAAAAGTGAAAAATGATTATAGTTTTTTGAAAAATTATGTCTATGAGAAATTTGAACTGGATTATTATCCTAGAGAAATTGATTTTAGAGGCGAAAAGATAGATTTAGACTATTCAAAAACACCCCTAAAAAAACTAATTTTGGATAAACTAGAATTAGAAGAATTTGGTTGTCAGTTTATCCCAGAAAATGAAGATATCAAAGAAAGTTATTTGATTTCAGATGGACATGTTTCCTACAATCCCCGAAAAACAAAGATGAATTCTAGATTAAGAATTACTCTCCAAATTGAAACAAAACAATTAGAATAAAAATTATCAGGTATCTGATTACCCCTATTTTTCACACTCTAAATCAAAACATGGTCTGATTTTTGGAATAAATAATTTCCAGTTCTAGATCTTACAACTAAAGAATATCTAGTTAAAAATTCTCTATTTTGTTACATACTCGTTTTGAAAAATAGCATCCTGCAAATGCTGCAATAATTGCAGGGATTAACGTGATAAGAAACACTTGAACAATTAATTCAAAATAAATGCTGTAAATCAAACTAGGTGAGACTAGTTTTCCCAATAAAACTTCATTATAAGTATACATGATGTATGGATAATAAAACATGTAAAATGTAGAACCTAGAATACCGGCTCCAACGTATTTAGCATATTTATAGTTTAATTTTGAAATAATATAATCAGATACAATCAAAGGAATCA